>JABHWQ010000283.1 GCA_018657655.1 Chloroflexota bacterium
ATGATCGTTGGTCCAGACCAACACTAGTGTGATCAACGGTAGTATCGAGACCGCTATGATCTTTCTTCGAGTCAGCCATTTTTTGCGGCCGGTGTATAGGAGTGCAAAACCAAGCCATGCTACCGGTAGAGGCGAAACGCCCAAATATTGAAACCTAGCCCAGAAGATTTTTGTAGATAGTCCTGTACTACCTAATTCCATGAAGCTTCCCATAGACCACACCGCTACTGTCATCATCAGCGCAAGAAACGCCAGTGCGCCGGGGGTAGAACGCCGTTGCCATATGTAAACCACAAGAGTAATTGATATAACCCCTGCTACGAGTGAAAGCAAACTGTACTGATTGTATTGCCAGTCCATATTCAAGTTCCTGATTTATTTGACAAGCAAATCATAGTCTGGAAGTTGTCCTGTTGCTTTGAGATAGAGCAAGATGGAACTGACCCGGGGATGTTTGGAATTCGTTTCCATATTGAGTTTGCTATAGATTGAATTGGTATGCCGTTCGATTATTTTTACATCTACGTCAAGAACATCAGCTATGGTTTGATTCCGATATCCCTTTTCCATCCAGCTCAGGACTTCAAGTTCCCGATGGGTGAGCTTCTTCAATAAATTGGCTCTATTCTCACCTGAACCAACTAGACTTTCCATGACCATCGCATCAAAGGAAACTTGTCCTTCAGTGACGGTATGAACCAACTGCGTTAATTGGCTTGCCCTTTCTATTGAGTGTTTCAGGAAAAAGGCCCATCCACTTGAGCCTTTCATAGTAAATTCCCTCAACTTATTTATTCCGTGTATGTCATACACCGCAGATAAGAGAACTATCCCCATATCAGGGAATTGTTCTCGTATGGTCTCCAGTTGTTCGACATTGGTTGGACTGAGCAGTTTTGTGCCCAATATCACAGCATCTGGCTGAATAGCTGAAAGCACACTCATGATGCCCTCTGTGCTGCTGTCACTGGATATTCCTAAAACGTCTAATGTGGGTTCTGAAGGCAGTACTGCGCTGTAGGCATCCCTTAACAGCCCCTGTTCTTCAACAATATAAACTTTGATCTTTTTCACTTCGATCTCAGTTTTTGACTTACCTTGTTCGTTCATGCTATTCCTCCTTACACGTGTTCACTTGCCCAGGTATCTCGTAATTACGCAAAAAGGTCACATTGAGGGATTCTATGAAAAACGATTTTCGCTTTCACTATTGCCTATCTAGTCGCCGCGCACTTCAAATTCTGGCAACTGCCCCGTTGCCTTCAGATAGAGAATTGCCGTGCTGACCCGGGGTTGTCTGGCATCTGTCAATATGTTCTGAAGTTTGCTGTAAATGCAGTTAATGTGTCGCTCGACTGTTTTCCGGTCTACACCTAGAACATCGGAAATAGTTTCGTTACGATACCCTTTTGCCATCCAGCTCACAACTTCCAGTTCCCGGTGAGTTAGATCTTTCAGCAGCGAGAATTTTAAATCTCTGGCTTCGATAAGTCTCTCCATAACGAAGGAATCCAGAATTACCTGTCCTTCGGTGACAGATTGGACAACCTGAGCCAACTGGCTTGCTCTATCGATTGAATGCTTAAGGAGGAACGCGCATCCCCGTGGATTTATCTTGGTGAATTCCTTCAGGCGCTTTGTTCCCTGATCATCAAAGAGTGTAGCGAGCACAATTAGCCCCAAATCCGGGAATTCTTGACGGATTCTATCGAGTTGATCTATAGTGCGATCTTGAAGAACCTTGGTGCCCAAAACCAGAGTGGCTGGCTGCAGCGTCCGGATCATATCGAGGATGCTATCAGTGCTGCTATTACCTGACAAACCGACCAACTCAATACTCGATTGTGAAGGTAAGGCCGCCCCATACGCATGGCGTAATATCTCTTGTTCTTCCACTATGCACACCCTGGTCTTTTTGTTTTTTGGCTCGGCTTCTATGTTTTCTATTGAGTAGTCAGATCGGTTTTCAAGCACTTTTGTCATCGACTCCAACATGTCCTTTTCTCTTTCCCCTGATAACAATTCGATTATCTGTTTCATTTTCTACTCCTATTGTGGTTTATGATGACCATTGACCTATATCGCGATAAATTCATTCTCTATTCGGTTAACCCCCAAAAAAAGGGGATGCCAAAGTAAGGCATCCCCGCGCAAAACATCGTCCGAATCAAGAAATGCAGTCTCTTCGGCGGCCCGGCTATCATTGCTTTTACAAGCTTCAGACCCGTGGCTTTGCGTCGCCGCCTTTCGGCGGGTTTGCCTTTATCGGAGCTGTTGGAGTCTTTTTAGAAAAATCCGGTACTGACTCCCGTGATCTCCATGTTTTAAAGTACGTCTATTTGATTAATGAAGGGCCTATACTACCCTGTAGAATCCGTGGATAATCCATCATTATGAACAGAGACAATTTCTGCAGGTAGCCAGATGCCCTTGTCTGGAGGGGGCACGGTGCCCAATCGTACCCCCGCAAGACAGAAAGGAGGAACAAACATGGCTACTATGAAATATGTGTTTTTATAACTACCATTTTTCGTTGCTCGATCGAATCACGCTGTGTACTCATCTTGTTTCGTTAAGCGGCCATGGCATTACTAGTCGGCAATTGTCCAACTGCCCTCAGATAGACAATTGTGGAACCGACCCGAGGATTCTTTGAACTGATTGCCGTACTGAGTTTGTTGTAGATGGAGTTAATGTGGCGTTCTACAGTATTCGGTTCCACACAAAGAACCTCAGCGATGGTTGTATTCTTGTATCCTTTTGCAATCCAGCTTAGAACTTCGAGTTCCCTTCCGGTGAGTTGTTTTAGCAGCAATGTATCACCGGCCTGGCCGGCAATCAAGTATTCCATTACCGTGGAATCGAGTATGACTTGTCCCTGGGTGACGGCACTTATTGCCTGTGTCAGTTGACTCGCCTTACTCATGGCATGTTTCAATAGAAAAGCGCATCCGCTGGAACCCATTCTGGTGAGATCTCTCAGCCGCTCGATCATAGGGGTTTCATAGTGAGTTGCAAGCAACACTATACCAATATTAGGTAATTCTTCACGTATGGTTATCAATCGTTCGATAATATCCGAATCAACCGTTTTCACACCGAGCAGAACAGTATCCGGCTGAAGCTCTGACAACGTATTTACGATACTTTCAGACCTGCTTTCTGACGATATTCCTAACACTTCAATAGTTTGATCCAGCATAAGGATCGCTCCGTAGGCATGCCTTAGAAGCTCTTGCTCCTCCGCTACGTACACCCTTATTTGTTTGGTCTCGAAAGAATCATCGGAATCAATATTTTCTACTTCCGGCCAGAATTTTATTTGCGAATTATTCTTCGCAGCGCCTCTGACAGTCATATCGGCATCTGATATTGGAATACTGATATTGCTATACATTTGCCTACTCCTTGAATCCTTTATTCGTTTTCAGAAATCCCCGTCTCTGTATCTCGAAACAAAAAAAACGGGGATACCATGAAAGGCATCCCCGCGCAAAATATCGCCCAAAGTCAGGAAATATGGTCTCTTCGGCGGCCCGGCTATCATAGCTTTCAGAAGCTTTAGACCCGTGGCTTTGCGTCGCCGCCTTTCGGCGGGTTTGCCTTTATCGGAGCTGTTGGAGTCTTTTTAGAAAAACTTGGTACTGACTCCCGTGATCTCCATGTTTTAATGTGCTTATTTCTGGTGGTTAATTCTAATTTGGATTTGGTAATCCGTTTTTGTTATCATTTGAACTTTCACTCGAAACAAAAAAACGGGGATA
>JABHWQ010000135.1 GCA_018657655.1 Chloroflexota bacterium
CGCTGCCGGCTGACCCGTAAATCGGGTGACCACTACGGCCCGGACTTCCAGCCCCCAACCACGCAGATCGTCGATAAGCTTGAACGTGTCCGCATCGTAAGAAATACCGAAATCGGCCCTCATTTTTTTACGTTCGATATCGCCGGCGAAGATGCATAATATGATCTCGACCTGGTCTTTAAGCCTGTTCAACAAGCGCATTTTAACGTTCGGATCGAATCCCGGCAATACCCGGGAGGCATGATAGTCGAACAGCAACTTCCCACCGAACTCCAAATATAGCTTGTTGTCGAAGCATCCGATGCGCTCGATGATAGCTTCGGTCTGGGTAGAGAGATACTTTTCATTGTCGAAGGCAATACGATCTACTTTCATCATCCCTTCTCGTCTTTCAGATTACCCCTGTATTACGATCTTCGGGGCAGTTAACAGGTATATCATGTTTAAATTTTGGATCGCCAAAAGATGTAGTGACAGGATCAATATTCAAACCAGGGAGCAGTTTTTGAAGAGTGCCAGAGATTACCCGGCTTTCAGGGACTCTTCCGATGAAATCGGTAGCAATCCCCTTGCCTGTGGAGCCAACTTCACCGCCACTGACAAAGACATACTTTGTCATGTTCTTTCTGTTGCATGATAGTGAATGGAAACCCTGGTTGTCAACTCTGATCATGCTAATGCCTCTGACTAATCCAGGATAAGCAAGCAACTTTCTTTTGAAGGAAGACGCTTGACGAATCCAAACCGGGGCTTTATCATTGGCTCATACAAGGCAGGAGTAATTCCAACTGACCTTGAATGCACCAAAAGCAATTCGGGAGAGACCAAAATGCAAGCAGTTATCCTAGCTGCCGGTGAGGGAAAGCGCATGCACCCCCTCACACATACCAGGCCCAAAGTCATGGTACCACTGGCAGGCAAACCCATACTCGAACACGTGCTTCTGGAAATTAAGCAAGCAGGCATCAGCGATTTTATCCTCATAGTTGGTTATTTCGATCAAGCGATACGGGACTACTTCGGGCGCGGAGAGCAGTGGAACGTAAGTATCAGCTATATGACCCAGCGGAAGCAACTGGGTACTGCCGATGCAGTAAAAACGGCGGGCAGCCTGATAAATGGTAGTTTCCTTTTAGTCAATGGCGATGCAGTAGTCAAAGCTGAGGACCTGAAAAACATCATCGCCACAGGCGAGAACACAATGGGACTGGTCGAATTGGAAGATACTACAGATATGGGTGTAGTAGAGATAGAAGGCGAAAAAGTAGTGAGAATCCACGAAAAAGTGGATAATCCACCATCGAACCTTATCAATGCTGGCGCATATTTACTTACCCCTGAAATATTTTCTGCAATTGCTGATACCCCAAAATCGCCTCGCGGGGAATACGAACTCACCGATTCTCTGGAGTTGCTGATAGAACAAGGAATTCCACTCCGATACGCAATGATCGGAACCTGGATTAACGTTACCTACCCTTGGGACGCACTCCAGGCAAATGAAGACATACTGGCCGAAATGGAATCGAAAAACGAGGGTACGATAGAGGATAATGTGGTTATCAAAGGGCCTGTCACTATCGGCCAAGGAACAACAATAAAAGCCGGATCATATATTGTAGGACCGGTTATTGTTGGTGAAAACTGCGATATAGGCCCGAACTGCTATATCCGTGCCAGTACAGCCATTGGAGACTATTGCCACATCGGCGCCTCAGTTGAAGTCAAGAACTCCATCATTATGAGCCATAGTAATGTCCCTCATCACAACTATGTCGGGGATAGTATAATTGGCGAGAATTGCAATCTGGGCGCAGGCACCAAGGTTGCTAACTTAAGACTGGATAAGAGAAACGTACTGGTGAGTAACATCGATACCGGTCGGTGCAAACTGGGCGTGATAATGGGAGACAGGGTACAAACCGGTATCAATTCTTGCCTGAATGTAGGGTGCAGCATTGGAAACGATAGTTACATCGGACCTGGTATAGTGGCTAGCGGGACTATTAGACCCAGAGCAAAAATATTCTAGCTGGAAACTATCCAGTACGACGTGCAAACACCGGGAGGCATGCCATGAGGGAAAGCAACGAGGAACGGATAAGTCAGGCAATTATTCTCGCTGCTGGCGAAGGCCAAAGGCTCAAACCATTCACAAAATTAATGCCGAAAGTGATGCTCAATATAGCTCACAAACCCATCCTTCAATATGTAATCGAGGCATTAGCTCAGAACGGTATCCGCCGTGTTGTGATGATCGTTGGCTACAGAAAAGAGCATGTACAAGACTATTTCGGCTCTGGTAGCGACTTTGGTATGGAGATCAAATACGTTACACAGCCTCAGCAACTGGGAACTGCCCACGCGCTGAAACATGCCAGGGATCTAGCTGACGATCGTTTCCTCCTCATCTCTGGCGATAACATGATTGAAGCTGATACCATTGCACCGTTGATAAAAACCAAATCAAATACAATGCTCATTAGAGCGCATGAAGACATATCCCGATACGGCGTGGTGATTGTTAGCGATGGTCTGGTAAAGGAAGTCATCGAGAAACCGGAGGAGAAAGTTAGTAGCCTGATAAACACCGGGATGTATGTATTGGATAAAGATATCTTCGACTTCATCGGTGATGAAGTCAGACTGACGTCGGTCATTCAAAGGATGATATCCCAGGGCTACGCTATCGTCGCCCAGCATACTGCCGGAGTTTGGCTGGATGCTGCATATCCCTGGGATATCCTGAAGTTAAATGATCTGACCCTCGGGAAAATCTCCACCAGCATCGGGGGTACTATTGAAGATGGCGCAATAATTAAAGGGCTTGTTTCTATTGGCGACGGGACTATTATCAGAGGAAATTGTTATATCGTTGGTCCGGTTGCCATCGGAACGGATTGTGAGATCGGCCCAAGTACCTGCATATTCCCGGCAACCAGTATAGGCAATAGTGTATCGATCTCCCCATTCAGCGTTATCCGAAATAGCTCTATCGGCAGCAACGTAACTATCGGGCCAAGTTCTTCAATACAGGATTCTATCATTGCTTCAGGTACTACCGTAGGCACTCATTTTGCCGCCCGTAGCGGTGACGCGACTGTTAAGGTAGAGAATGAATACAATCAAGTAAAAATGGGTGCGATCGTCGGTAACTACTCAGAGATAGGCGATAACACGGTCATTGAACCCGGTACTATCATCGGTAACAACTGCCGGATTAATGCAATGAAAGTAATAAGTGAAAACATCCCGGATGGCGGCTTGGTGGTATAGATATGTGTGGAATCGTTGGCTATGTAGGCTACAGGGAAGCCCAACCTATACTCCTTGAATCCCTCCAGAGACTGGAGTACAGAGGCTATGATTCCTGCGGCATTGCCACTTTGAATGACAGCCTGACAATGTCCAAAGATGTCGGAAGAGTGGTGGATTTCGCGAAGAATTCTCCCAAGATACATGGAAAAGCAGGTATCGGCCATACCCGATGGGCTACTCATGGCACAGTTACCTCAGCAAACGCTCATCCCCATCTCGATTGCACCGGCAATATCGCTGTAGTGCATAACGGCGTGATTGAGAACTTCCAGAAGCTTCGGGACGATCTGACCAAAGAAGGCCATCGTTTTAATTCGGACACAGACACCGAGGTTATCGCTCATCTGATCGAGAAATATTACCAAGGCGATTTAAAAGAAGCCGTATCCAAAGCGCTAACAGAAGTGACTGGAACCTACGCAGTGGTTGTACTGGCTAAAGGACACAAAGATCTGGTGGTAGCAAGGCAAGAGAGTCCATTAGTGATTGGAGTGGGAGACAAGGAGAATTTTGTTGCATCCGATGTGGCAGCATC
This sequence comes from Chloroflexota bacterium, assembly GCA_018657655.1. Taxonomy (GTDB): domain Bacteria; phylum Chloroflexota; class Dehalococcoidia; order SZUA-161; family SpSt-899; genus JABMQN01. The sequence goes on from JABHWQ010000135.1 coordinate 3,854, forward strand.
GCTGGATTATACCGATAGAACCATTTATCTGGAAGACGGAGATATCGGCATTGTATCGCCGGATAGCATCACTATCACCAATAACGGTCAAACGGTTAAACGGGAAGAACAGATAGTCCCCTGGAGTGTTGAGGATGCACAGAAAGCCGGGTATGAGCATTTCATGCTTAAGGAAATCCATGAACAGCCCAAAGCAATTGAAAACACTTTGCGAGCGCAAATCCCATTTATCAAACCATTAACGATACTGGGCGCAGAAAGTGAGAAACGGCTGGAAGATATTATGCTGATTGCCTGTGGCACCTCGTATCATGCCGGACTAATCGGCGAATATGTTATCGGCAAACTCTGCCGTGTCCCAACAAGGGTCAAAATAGCCTCCGAATTCGATCCCAACTGCATAGCACTCGAAAAAACGTGGGTATTGGGCATTTCTCAATCTGGGGAAACCACTGATACGCTTCGCGCACTCAAACATGCCAATTCTAGGGGGTGTCCAACAATAGGCATAACCAACGTTCAAGGAAGCAGTATTACCCGTATAACGGAACAAGTTATCTTTACTCAATCGGGACCGGAGATCGGCGTAGCCGCAACTAAGACTTTTATTGCTCAATTAACCGCACTGTATTCATTAGCCCTCAAAATGGCCCAACTTGATGTCAAAGCTCAAGAAAGCTATCAGACAGAGTTCAAAACACTACCATCAAAAGTACAGCAGATACTGGACAACGAAGAACAGATTGCTGAGTATGGCAGACAACTGGCCAAATGTGACAATGCCTTTTTCGTTGGGCGCGGGATCAGCTACCCCGTGGCTATGGAAGGAGCTTTAAAACTCAAAGAGATTTCTTATATTCATGCTGAAGCATATGCAGCCGGAGAAATCAAACACGGACCCTTTGCACTGCTCCGGTCAAATACGCCGATAATCGCGATTGCTCCGAGGGACAATACCTACGATGCCATGCTCACCAGCATAAAAGAGATAAAAGCCAGAGGACCACAGGTTATAGCCCTAGCACAAGAGGACGATGAAGAGATCCAACAGTTCGTTGATATCGTTATCCGAATACCAAAAGTTGATCCTCTGTTTTCACCATTCCTTAATACGGTGGCAATGCAACTGCTCGCCTACTATGCGGCCAAAGAACGAGGCTGTGCGATAGATCTACCGGTCAACCTGGCCAAAAGTGTGACCGTTCCTTAGTCCCGCTCAACCAACCGCTTCTTCAACCAGGCGGATTCCTGCATCAGCAAGTTCTTCCGCTCTTGATGGATTAGTCGCCTCGGTCATCACCCTGATAACCGGTTCCGTTCCGCTAGCCCTAATTAGCATCCATGAATCCTCAAAATCAAGACGCACTCCATCAAGAGGATTGATTTGTTTTGGTCCCAAGGAATCGGCCTTCTGTTTGACTATCTCCATAGCTGATTCTTTCAGCTCGTTCGGGCAACGCACTTTCCTCTTCCCCGATGAAAACTGTGGGAATCCTTTGAAGAACTCCCTGATCTCAACTGGCGACGTTATAGAACTAAGGAGAGTCAGGGGCGCAACCATAGATTCCGGATAACATCCCATTTCCGGCACAATATATACACCGACGTCTTCAACACCCATGGCAGCATCCGATTCGCGAACGAGATGAGCCAAATAAACATCACCCACCCTACCTCTCACCACATCTGCGCCAAGATCCTCCAGCGCGAGATCCATCAGTTTTCCCACTTCGATAGTAGCGGCAACTTTCTTTTTACCACTCTTCAAAACGGCCAACCTTGAAATGAAAGCAACCATTTCATTGAACCCCAGGAATCCTTCTTTATCACAAAATACAACTCTATCAGCATCACCATCGAAACAGACCGCAATATCGGCACCGTTTTCGCGTAAGAATTCGACTGTACTCTTCAACGTCTCACCGGTAGGTTCCGAAGGTCTTCCGGGGAAGTTCCCATCAGGCTCATCGTTAACGGGGATAACGTCAAGACCAAGCTCCATGAATAGTTTGCTGGCAAAACCCGAAGCCGCACCATTTCCGGGATCGACCACTATTTTCAGGTTTCTATTGAAATCCACACCTGAAAATTCATCCAACAACCGTTTGAAGTATATCTCTCTGGCGGACTCATCTGTACGCAGGGTTCCCTGACCTTTACGAAAGTTCTTACGGTGAAAGACCGCCTCTACCGCGTCTTCCTGAGCAATGCTATAGCCGATAGTATCACGATCGAAGACCTTGATCCCATTGTATTCGGGGGGATTATGGGAAGCGGTGATCATGAGACCAGTATCAAAATTCATTTCGCGGGTGAGGAATGCGAGAGCCGGTGTGGGAAGAATCCCAAAATGAGTAACATCCACTCCTGCGGCAAGCAAACCGGCAGTAACATCATCCCTGACCTGTTCCCGGCTCACTCTGGTATCGGTAGCAATACACACTTTCGAACCAACAGCCAATGTGGTACCCAAGGCCAAACCTACATATCGACAGAATTCCGGTGTTAGCAGCTCTCCTACAACGCCTCTGATTCCACTAGTTCCGAATAATCGCATATCTACTCCAAGGTGACAGGATAATATGTGATTATAAATGGTTGCAATTAAAGGGGCAAGTTTGAAACCAAAAAAACACTCAATTACGAGTGGGGGAAAGGGCCGCTTTTATAGCGACCCTCCTATTGACAATCTAGTTCGTTGATGATCAGGATATCGAATAAATCATTCTCCCAACACAGTCCGTTTTCTTTTCAGTAAGAATATTGCCAAAGTAGAAAACGCCAGTATTGCAATTCCAGCACTCCATCCTGTCATGCCCGGTATCGTGCCGCTGCTGCTATCTACGGTATCTGCACCGGAATCCGTGGTCCCGCCACCAGTTGAGCTGCCCTGACATGCATTTGAATTCCCCGGTGAAGGCGCTCCAAAAACATATAAATTCACATCATCCGCATTTGTATCGAGGCCATCCGGACAACGCCCGGCAGACTCGTCTTTGCCCGGCCTTGGGGCATTATTCGCCGAATTCCCATCATCCCAATTTCCGTAGGCTACTCTATCGATCTCAAGCCCATTGCTTTTTAGTATAATCACATCGCCAGAGTTGTTCAGTCCAAATCCAAAATCCGGTCCTTTCATTAACACCAGATATTCACCTGCCGATATCGTTTGTCCGGCAAGTTCAACTGGATTGTTCGTTCCATCTTCAATCGTGAACCCTGCAAGATTTACATCGTCCGATCCCGCATTATATAGCTCAATCCATTCTTCCGGATGCATGGTACCTGTATCGGACACAAACTCATTGATCTTTACATCCGTCTCATCCGCATTTACCGCACCCGAAGTCACAACAATCAAAACCACCAACGCCAAAAATGTAGCACCTAAAACGAATCTCATTTGCCTTCCTCCGAACTTTCTGCTTTGCATCTCAGATCAGGCTATCTCTTCGCCGCCCACGATTTTATGACAAGCCAACTATTCTATATAGGCCGTATTAAACCACGTGCAACTTCTGGATTCAGTTAACAAACGGTAAATGGATGGTTAATAACAGGTAAATATAGCTAACAAAATGGTGTTTGCCATTATCACTTCACTATATTCATAACAGGTAAACAGCTGATAAACGTTCAGTGAGGATGTGGGATTATGGAGATTTCTGCGGCAACCTTAAGGAATGTTATTGGTGGAGCTGGAGGGACTCGAACCCTCGACCTTCTGACTGCCAGTCAGACGCTCTCCCAGCTGAGCTACAGCCCCCACAGCTTTGAATTATACCCCATCTTACCTCTCGGTGTCCACAATTGGTGACATTTTGGTGACATGGCTTTCATCACGTGAATTCAGTTCCAGCTAAAGGTTGCGTCTACTGAAGCAGGATTCTTTAGGCCACTTTCCGGCGATATTGATCCGCACTTTCAGAGACTTATTGATTTTTCCTTGCCCCCGCAGCCCGAGCTGGTTCACGAACCAGAGGACGTGTTTGACTCGGATTCCTGGATTATGCTAGCTCTTCATATTGATCCTACCGAGACACCGGATTGGTTCAGACACGACGTCTTTGAAGCTGAAACCCTGACAGAATAGGGTAATATCTTAAAAAAGCCACCGAAATATGAGAGAATGGTGGTATGGCATACAAAAGAAGTTGTCCAAGATGCGGAAATATAAAGAGTTGGGCAGTAAGGAGAGATAAGAGGAAATGCTCTGCATGCCGATATGAA
>JABHWQ010000266.1 GCA_018657655.1 Chloroflexota bacterium
GTATGCAAGCGGTGGACAAACACCTTTCGATCGAAGCTTTTTCTGCTGATGCCGGCTATCAAGGCACCACCGTCGAGTGGGTCGATGAGTGGCTCAACCGGCGGGTGGACATCAGCAACAAACCACCCCAGGGATTCGAGGTGTTGCCCAAACGCTGGGTCGTCGAACGCACCTTGTCCTGGCTGGGGGGGTTTCGTCGATTGGCCAAGGACTTCGAGATCTTGACCACGGCCGCCGAAAACATGATCCGCATTGCCATGATTAAAGTGACCGTCGCTAAATGTGTCTGAATAACTCAACAGGCTCTAAGGAGGCAGACATATAGATATAAATAGGAAAAAAAATGCATATTGTCCCATGGGGTATAATTTCTTTACTTTCATCCTCAGCACCAAATTAACCGTTTGAGCAATCCGTTGTGCTTTTGACGATATGGCTCAATTCGGATACTGAGTGGAGGAAGTCATGGGACTGGAAAAGAACCAACATGTCGAGCGCTTGAAGAGTCATCTCCCATTTGATGCCAATTCCCAACAGTTGTACGCTGAATACGCCGATCCCGAACAGACAGGTCTCCTGGCGACTCGGGCACTTGTCTATGTGGGCGAGTTACTCACCCGACAGAATACTCGCATGGTAGTACTGACAGGGGATGCAGGTCATGGGAAAACCTATCTATGCAGATTGCTGTTAGAGGGCATGGGGTACGACAAAGTCGAAGCCAAAAACGAGCTATGTGAAAAGGGCTACGGGCGTCATCTTTTTCACCCTAAGGAAAATGGAGGACGACCGCTCCGTATCATCAAAGACTTAAGTGATTTTGATGAGCCTACCGCCGCTGAGATTCTTGTTGAAGCATTGGCTGATCCAGATGCGGTAACTTTAGTGTGTGCCAATGAAGGACGTCTCCGTAGTGTGGTTGCCCTTGAGCGATCCTTATTGGGATTGCTGATAGAAACCTTAGAAGCCGGGATGGAACAGGGTACGACCTCCATCTACCCTGGACAGTTTGTCATCAATCTCAATTATCAGAGCGTTACTGCCGGAGAGCACAGTCTTGCCCGACAACTATTGCAAAGCTGGGTCCAAGATCGACGGAAGTGGAGTAAGTGTGGCACATGTGATGCATGCAGCATCTGCCCAATCTATTATAATCATCTCCGATTGGCGGGGAACGAAAGAGGGGATGCTCATGCAGAACAGCGGCGAGATGCTCTGGTCACCGTGCTACGTATCGCCGAACAGAGCGGTCAAGTCATCACTATCCGTGAACTACTGATACTGGTGGCTTACCTGATCACCGGAGATCAGACCTGTACAGATGTACATGATAAATACCGGAGAAGGCCTGAAGACCGTGGATGGCAGCATGAGCTACTCTACCATCAGCTCCTCTTTGAGCCCCGCTTGACCCCTGATCAGATGAATAGTCTTCCCATGATTCGCACGCTCCACAGATACGATCCGGGACGCACGGCGATCAGACCAGTAGATGAAGCGTTGTCTGCGGATCTGGACTTGGACGAAGACGAATTTCCACCTCCCAATCCTGAGCGAAGCTTCACACCTGCTGTAACGCGAAATGATGCGCAGCGTTTCGCAGAACAATACCGGGGCTTGATGAAATTTCTCCGGAGAAGAGACTATTTTGAACAGGACACGATGGAGGAGATTGACAGGAAGATTCCACCGACTCGCCGTTTGGGCTTCGAGTTCCACGAGGCCTTTGAATATGTTATCGGGGGGGGAGAGGATGTGCGGAGGACTATCGAAATTCGTGATGCGCTGCTTGCTGGATTAGAAGCGATCCAGGGCATGAGACGCGACGGCAATAAGCCTAGCTTTTCAATCGTTGATCCTGCATTTAGCCGAGGGGATGGCGATGTAGGTATCTTGGCCCTGCAGATTCCCAACAACAAAATACGGATCACGTACCCCCGCAAGCTGTGGGAGGATAGCGGAGGACAAACGCCTGATGCCCTTCCACGGGCCCTGGACTGGGCAGAGCGTCGCACCACTGTAATATTTGAGCATGGAGACCAAAATGAAGTCACCTTGGATCTGCTTCAATTCGAATTTTTGATGCGCACGGCACACGGCTTATCTTGTCGGCTCTTTTTCCAGGCGGATATACGCCGCATTATGAGCCGTTTGGCGGTGATCGGTTCCAGGGCAGGGAATAATGAGGAAATACGTGTACTGCATGGCAATCAAACGAAGATTTTGACCATAGACGTAGGCGACATCATCCGCTGTGGATAGAGGATATCATGAATAGCAATTCTTCAAGGGCGGACCAGATTGTAAAGGATACGTTCGGTACTTTGCTACGGAGTCAAGGGAAAGGGTACTACGTAGCCTTGGAACTACTGGCTATACCCTCTGGTTGCATAAAAACGGCGGAAAATCAGCCGTGTTCTGCCACATTGTCACTTGCGGTGCCTCTGGAAAATGGGGATCTATGGTGTTGACGAAGACACCGGAAACCCACCTCCAGGAGGACACCACAAGTGA
>JABHWQ010000294.1 GCA_018657655.1 Chloroflexota bacterium
AGAGTACCGGTAGGTATATGAGGAAATTCTGATACCTGTTGCCCGCCGTTTTCAGCCGGAGTTAATCCTGGTTTCCGCGGGTTATGATACCCACTGGTCTGATCAGCTTGCAATGATGCAATTAAGCATTAAGGGTTTTGCAGATATCGTTAATATAATCAAAGACATCGCCGAAGAACTATGCAATGGACGGCTTCTTTTTGCACTCGAGGGCGGGTACAACCTGGATGCAGTCGCTTACGGAGGGAAAGCCACCTTTGATGCGCTTTTGGGCAATCCCGCTATCGATGATCCCCTGGGAGAACCTCGATATGGGGGCAAAGCGCCTTCTATCGATCAGCTTCTAAACAGGATCAAGGAGATACATCAACTGGGGTAACAATGTCATCACAAGGCTGGACGATCCAGATGAAGCAATCTTTTGTTTTTACGATGAATATCACCAGTTAACCCGTGGCCCCTCTTGATTACATATCCATTCAGGCCAAAATTGATTCAATGGAAAATCTCCCCATATCCGATCTCAAAGTCCTCGATTTAAGCCAGCATGTCTCTGGCCCATACTGCACCAAGCTCCTGGCTGATTTCGGCGCTGACGTTATCAAGATTGAAAATCCGCACGGTGGAGATACCTCACGTTGCTACGGACCGTATCCAGAAGATATTCCAGATCGCGAAAAAAGCGGGCTTTTTCTCTATCTGAACACCAATAAAAAAAGTATTACACTTGATTTAGGAACCGAAACCGGAACGCTGATACTCGAACAGCTCGTACCACAGATGGATATTCTGGTTGAAAACCTCGGTCCAGGTTCAATCGACTATCAAAAACTACAGGCACTAAACCCATCCCTCATCATAGCTTCGATTTCCTATTTTGGACAGGATGGGCCATTCCGCGATTACCAAGGATCGGACATCGTAGCGCAAGCGCTGGGTGGAATGATGACTTTGACCGGCCTTTCGGACCGCGAGCCACTCAAACTGGCAGGGCCCCAGGCAGAATATCAAGCCGGCATAAATGCCGCCATAGCGATCATGACAGCGTTGCATTTTAGGGATGAAACCGGCCTGGGACAACATATTGATATTTCAGTAATGGAGTGTCTTGCATCCATATTGGAAGGCTCTCTGCTATCGCAAAACTATGACGGCACTGTCAGGGAACGTGATGGAGCAAGGCATCCGACCATGTACCCTTCTACGATACTCCCGTGCAAAGACGGCTATATTCATGTGGATGCCAGTACAGACTGGGAAACCTTCGCCACTTTCGCCCAGATACCGGAATTGCTCGAATTCAAGCCAGAGGATCTAAGAGAAAAAGCGAATGAGATCGATACGCTTTTAACCCGCTGGCTGGCCCAATACACCATGGAAGAGATATTTCATAAGGCCCAGGAATGGAGACTCCCTTTCGCTATGGTGCTGGGAGCAGACAACCTGTCCAATGATCCACAAATGATTGCCCGGGACTATTTCATCGACATTGAACACCCCGTGACCGGACAACTCTCCTACCCAGGCTCTCCTTTCAAAATGAGCCGATGCCAACCGAAAACCGGTAGGGCGCCTTTACTCGGCGAACAAAACCAGGAAATATACTGCGATCTCCTGGGCTACTCCTTTTTAGATCTCACTAAATTAAGTGCGATGGGAGTTGTCTAAATGGCAAAGTTGCCACTGGAAAACCTCAGAGTCATCGACCTGACCCAGGTCTACGCCGGCCCTCTGGCCAGCCGGGTACTGGCAGATATGGGAGCCGAGGTGATCCGAGTCGAATCGGCATTCCGTTCGAGCAGAGGTGGGCCGAATCCTCAGCAAGGTGCTGTGTATCCCGATGGCAATCCTGGCGAAAAACCCTACAATCGATCAGCATATTACAACGAACTGAATCGCAATAAACACTCGATCAGTCTCGATCTTTCAAATGATCAGGGAAAAGAAATCTTTCTAAAACTAGCACAAATTAGCGACGTAGTATTGGAGAATTTCAGTCCCCGGGTAATGGCCAATTTTGGACTTGACTATCCGAATCTGGAAAAGATTAAATCGGACATAATCATGGTCTCCATATCTGCCTATGGACAAACCGGGCCTTATAGAGATTACGTGAGCTTCGGGCGTGGTATTGAGGCTATGGCCGGGTTATCTCAAACCACCGGTTACCAGGATAGTCAACCGCTGGGACCGGGCACAGCCTACGCCGATGCCACCGCCGGTTTGCATGCAGTTTTCGCAACACTCGTAGCACTGCGTTATCGTCGGCAAACTGGCAAAGGACAACACACCGATCTCTCCCTCCGTGAGAGTCTTTCAGCATTGATGGGTGAACACATAATGGATCATTCGATGAACAAGCGATCACCGGAACGCAAAGGAAATCATGACTCTGCCGCGATATTTCAGGGTTGTTATCGCTGTCGTGGAGATGACTCATGGATAACCATCGCCCTGCACACTGAGGACGAATTAAGAGCATTCTGTAATGCTATAGGAAACCCACAGTGGACTAGAGAGCCTGAATTGGAGAGCCTTCTGAATTGGCGACAAAACCAGCAGAAAGCGGATATGATGATTGAACAGTGGACTATCCAGAAAGATCGTTATGAAGCAATGAAAATCGTGCAGCAATCCGGCGTCAGGGCCGGAGCAGTGCTTGACGCAGCCGACCTCAACCGAAATTCCCACCTCAAAGGCAGAGGTTTTTTTGAAACTGTCACGCATCCAGAAGCCGGAACACATGCTCTTGCCGGGATGCCATGGAAACTGGGCCAAACGCCCGGCCAGGTTCGCATGCCTGCTCCATGCTTCGCCCAACACAATGACTATGTTTTCGCAAAACTTCTGGGAATGTCCAAAGAAGAAATAGCACAATTGGAAGCAGAAGGAATTGTTACCAAGGTACCAATCCAGTAGCCCATTCAGTTGTTGCTATCGCTCCCTCTATAGTGATACTATTTGATTTGTAACAGGAAGGAGCCAGATTTATGCGTTGTCGCGGTATTCGAGGAGCCACAACAGTTGACGAGAACTCCAAGGAAGCAATAATTCAATCAACCAGAGAACTCCTCGAGAAAATGGTTGAAGCAAACCAGATCGATGTTGACGAAATAGCTTGCGCATTTTTTTCCACCACTACCGATA
>JABHWQ010000181.1 GCA_018657655.1 Chloroflexota bacterium
CAACACCCGGAAAAGTAGACAACCCCCAGGACTGGCTGCGAGCTGCGGATATTTTCGTGCTCCCGTCGGTGCGCGAGGGCCTGCCCAACGCGCTGCTTGAGGCAATGAGCTGCGGCCTTGCCTGTGTGGCCTCACGACTGGATGGGATTACCGACCGCGTGCTGAGTTACGGCAACGAGGAGGCTGCGGGCCTGCTGTTTGTACCCGACAACCCCAGGGTGCTGGCCGCGGCAATCGGAAGTCTGGCTGCCTCCGGGGACCTTCGCGACCTGCTGGGCCAACGGGCACGAGCTAAAATAGAGAATGAGTACCGCCTGGAAGCAGTGGCTGAAACATATACCAGGCTGATACGAAAGCTGACGCAAAACTACTGAGCAACAGGCGAGCTCAAGCGATAAACTATTTTCAATCTTGAGATAAAACTGATAATCGAGTATGATAGCATTATGACAATAAAGTATTGATGTTTCTTTCACCGGGAACTCGCGATGGAAAAACCCACAAGCTACGACCTGCCCTGGGACAGGAATCTGGAAACCGAGGTGGCCTGGATCGATAAACAGCATAAACAGTTGCTGAACAATCTCGCGAATATGGCTAGTTATATCGCTCAAAACAAATCCGAAGAAAACGTCCGGGAGTTGGTTACTTTTCTCAATGATTACATCCGCTTGCATTTTAACGCAGAACAAAGTTATATGCAGCGCTTTAACTACCCGCAGATTGATGATCATCTTGGACAACACCAGTGGTTTGTTAAGCAATTCAAGGACAAAGAGAAGAAATACATTCTCAATGGACCCAGCAGGCAGTTGGCTGCTGAAATTACCAGGGATCTCTGGGGCTGGTTCAAAGATCATATCTGTGAATACGATAAGGAGTTTGCAGTTTTCTATAAGGAAAGAAACAGCCAACCGAGCACAATGAAGGAAAATGGTGATAATGAATTAAATCCTGACTTAGACGAAGAAGATTATACGTCTTTTTTTGATGTCGATTCTTCAAAGCTATAGAATACTCCGGCTAAAACAGTTCCCCCACCATAGCACATAGTTTTTCAAGATACTCCCGCTCCTGGTCGGTAAACGGCGCGAGTTGGTGGGAGTCTATATCCAGTTCACCAATCACCTGACCGTCCTTAAAGACCGGCACCACAATCTCGCTTTTAACATGCACCGAGCATGAGAGATAGTTGGTTTCCTTGTTTACATCCTGCACCACATACGTCTGTTCGCGCTCAGCGGCCTGACCACAGATTCCCTGACCGAAAGCAATTTCAGTGTGCTCGGTAGCGGCGCCATCGTAGGGGCCGAGCACAAGACTGCGCTCGCCCTTGACCAAATAAATGCCTACCCAGTCGTAATGATCCACGCGGCTACGCAGCAGAGTACAAATCTCTTGCAGGGCCTCCTCGCGCTCGGTTGCTGACAAGATTATCCCGGCAGCTTTGCGCATTATATTTTCGAACAGCTCCATTACCGGCCTCCTTTGCCATTTCCAAGATTAATCATCCCATCGTTGCCCGGCAAGCATGTTGGAAGTTGCTAATTGTTCAGCCATTAAGCCTTTGGACATACCAACCATCCAAAAATTATCTGCCATGTTGTAATCCTGGCATCCTGCCAAAAGTAAAGCCCCGAAGATATTAAATCTCCCGGGCCTGTCCAGTACAGGGCTCTATACCTACTTATACTGATTTACTTTTCCTCGACCACCCGGTTGATCTCCCGGACCAGATCCTCGATGTTGAACGGCTTGGCCAGCGCCCCGCTGAAACCATATTTATGGAAATCGGCCATCACCGGATCATCGTAGTAACCGCTTGAGACAATGGTTTTGATCTTGGGGTGACGGTTTTTCAACTCGGCAATCGTCTCCCGGCCTCCCATCCCCCCGGGAATGGTCAGATCCATAAGAACAATATCGTACTCCCGGCCGTCCCCGACTGCCTCCTCATATCGGATAATAGCCTGCCGGCCCTCGCCCACCACGCAAACCTGATGCCCCATCTCAGCCAGAATCTGTTTCAGGGAACTACTGAAAATCTCCTCATCGTCCATGATCAGGATTTTCAGTCCCCGGCTCACAATATCGATATCCGCTCCGGGTTCAACGGTTTGCTCCGTTTCTTTACTCATTTCCCTTGAGGCCGGTAGCAGGATATGAAAAACGGTACCACCACCATCATTGTTCTCCGCGCTTATATTGCCACCGTGCTTTTTCACTATCGAGTA
>JABHWQ010000249.1 GCA_018657655.1 Chloroflexota bacterium
AGCCCCATTATCCACATCCAGCACATGGACCTTTTCATACGGCAGTATATTGGCTGCTTCCATAAGGTCCCTGTCGATGGTGATGCTCCCCTCATAATGCAAGTCCGCCTCAGTAACCAGAGCTCTGTGAAGCTTGCTTTTCATCATCATCCGCATTTCTACAATACCTCCAGGTGTTCTTTTGTTTGGGATTCGGCAAACGTCAGGCGCAGTTCTTCAGCCCTGGCCACGTCGATCTTCCCTTTATTTAAAGCGATAGGTATGGTCTGAAGCCCCAAATCACGATAAGTTTCCACAATCTCAGGGGCCTTTTCCTCCATCGCTTCGAGGTGTTTTAGAACGGTTCCGATATCCCCTCGAGCGATCGGACCGGTGAGACAATTGGGTAATCCAACATTTTCTATATTATTAATAGTTCCGCGTAATAATGGCAATAGTGCTTTAGTAGCTTCTTCGGTAGAGACTCCAAAGGTTTTCCATAGATCGGTTGCCATCTTCATCAACGTCACTGTGTAATTACAGGCAATAACCGCCGCAGCATGGTAAAGCGCTTTGTCACCCAACCCAAGTGCAACATGGTTACCCTCCAACGCATGGGACATACCCTTCAGGGTATCTAGCAGGGGTTCTTCCGCTTCCAAGGCAAACGTTGAACCGGGAAGATTTTCAATAGCGTTGGTTGCACTGGCAAATGATTGGAGAGGATGGAAGCCGCCGACATAGGCACCATCGGCTTTTGCTTTCTGCAAAACATCCAGGGAATCAACTCCACTACAGTGGATTACGGACTGGCCGGGGCGCCAGTTCAACTCGGCAACTACTTCCTGGACATCATCATCAGGAGTAGTCACAAATACTAAATCAGCGATATCTGCAACTGACTGTTTTTTGTCATACACTTGGCAACCGATCACTGCTTCAGCCAACTTTTCGGCAGACTCCGTAGTTCGGCTGGCTATGGCCACAACAGGATATCCTTTTTCTTTAAGCCGCACAGCTAACGCTGTACCCACAACACCAGCACCTATGAATCCTACTCTCACCATTTCAACACCTCCTGGAGTGAAATACTGCAAGAACTCCTACCAGAACCGGTTCTCATTCGCTGCATACTACGCGCCTAAAATTGAAAAAGCCTTCTCGGACACATCGAGAAGGCTAAACAATCTGTTTCATTTGCCGTCTCGGTCTTTACCGGATCCAAGCAGCCATCTTTATTCAGTTGTCCGGTTAACCCTACCCTAATCTGGTGGTTAACCCTTGCTGGATAACCCTCTTGACTTACCGCCTTACTAAAAGGTCGATATTCAAGTTGACCTAATTTTATCAATAAAGAATAGACTCGTCAATGGGCATTCCGTAGTTGAAGTATTTCTTCACGAGAGTCTACTGATACACACAAAGATAGCATCATTCCCTGCCTATATTTACCATTCGTTAACCAATTATTAACCATATTCAACTATATTTATTCAGCCGATACTGGTACGATAACGGTTACCAACGTATAGTACTGAAGTACTGTACACTGAATTCGTCAAGTTTATCCTCTTTGGCCTGACGAGGAAACCTCATAATACGGAGCTTTGTCTATTTTGGTGGTGTAAGCCACTCGTTACCAAAGCAACATGGATACGCACATAGCCAAAAAAGACTCAGGATAGAAGGGAGAAATCAGCATGAAGCGAATAGCCGTTCTGGCCCTGACGCTGGTTCTGGTACTTGGATCCATCAGTGTAGGTCTGGCAAAATGGTTCGATACGGTTGCCGTTGAAGGCACTGTGTCCACTGCTAACGTCGATCTCGTAATAACCGGCTATTCCGGAACATGGGTATACAAGATTTACAATGCTAATAACTCCGGCATAGTACAAACTGCCGATACCTACTTATTCGGTTCCGAAACAGTTGTAACTCATGATCCTAATTTCCTGCGTACAGGCCAAGGCTCAACGTTAGACATTTCCGCAGGATTCGATAATAACGGTATCCCGCTTAATAATGGTAGCGATGGTTTCCTGGTAGCTGAAGCCTACGCTACGGCAGGAAATGTCCACAACGAAGTTGATATCACATTCACAAACATATCCCCGCTGGAATACAATCAGATCAACT
>JABHWQ010000385.1 GCA_018657655.1 Chloroflexota bacterium
CTTCATGCAACTGGTCGTCCTGTTCGAAGAAATGGGACGAGCCTGCATGAGCGGTCCTTTCTTTTCCACCACGCTGTGCACTACGGCAATCCTGGATGCCGGCAATGAAGATCAGAAAACTCAATTCCTTCCCCAGATCGCTGAGGGGAAGATGATACTCTCGCTGGCCCTCACGGAACCGGTCCCCCGATTCGATGCCGGAGGGATCACTGTCAAGGCAGAGGCGGATGGCGATGAATTCGTCATTAACGGAACCAAGTTGTTTGTTACCGATGCACAGGTCGCCGACTATTTGCTTTGCGTAGCTAGAACCGATTCCTCCACGACCTCCGAAAAAGGGATCACCGCTTTTCTGGTTGATGCCAAAAGCGCCGGTATCGAGATAACACCCCTCGTGACCATGTCCTACGAGCATCAGAACGAAGTGGTTTTCAACAATGTCAGGGTGCCTAAATCAAATATACTGGGTGATTTGCACCAGGGCTGGCCAATCATCGAAACGCTGTTGCAAAAAGCGATCATCGCCAAATGTGCGGAGATGAACGGTGGTTCTGACTGGGTGGTCGCTGAAAGTGTGGCCTACGCAAAAGACAGGATTCAGTACGGAAAGCTCATCGGCAGCTATCAGGCAATTCAGCACTATCTGGCCGATATGTGGACCGATGCCGGATTGGGTAAACGAATGACCTACTATGCCGCGTGGAAGATCGATCAGAGGGTAGATTTTGCCAGGGACGCATCCATTTTGAAGGCTTTTGTGAGCCAATCATATAATCACAGTACACGGATGGGAATTCAGATTCACGGTGCACTGGGAACCACCCGCGACCATGATATGGGACTGTATTATCAAAGGGCCAGACAAGCATGGCCGCTTTTTGGTGATCCTGATTTCCATCGCGAGAAAGTGGCTCAATCAATGGGCCTCTAGTTTAATTTTGCACTTATTAACCCGGCAAATGAACTACCCCGCGGCAGAGCAACGGGGTATCAATTCGGAATCTTATACTTCTCGCGGCGAGCCGCGGGGAATCTACCCGATGATCGATTGAATATAACATGTCATTCCGTCCACCGGAGGCTGTGGCATAATGTCATCGCGAGAAAGTGATACCGCCGATGGCGATATGTATATGAAGAAGAAACTCTGTGATATGTCATTCTGATGAAAATCAGAATCCAGAGGGGTGGTGAGCGGAATGGATTGCGGATCAAGTCCGCAATGACACGATAGAAACTCCCCATTTTCTTTATTGTGACACAGTCTGTTCGCGGGAATGACACAAACGCAGCAAGCTGCGGGGGATTGAACCAAATAGAGAAATTCAAAAAGAAGAAGCCACCATCATACGATGGTGGCTTCTTCTTTTACAGGTTTCACTTCGGAATGGTAAAGAAGAACGTAGACCCCTTTTCAGGCTCGGATTCCACCCATATTCTGCCGCCATGCCGTTCCACTATTTTGGCACTGATTGCCAGACCAATCCCACTCCCCGGATACTGCCCAATAGCATGCAACTTTCGGAAAACAGCGAATATTCTATCCTGAAACTCCTGCGGAATTCCAATCCCGTTGTCTTTTACCGAGGTCACCCAATCACCGTTATCAGCCTCGCATGAGATATGAATTTGCGGGGTGCTTTCGCCACGGAACTTGATGGCATTGCCGAGCAGATTCTGAAACAGTTGCGCTATCTGCATCTCATCGGCTAATACAGTGGGTAATTTATCGCTGGTTACAAGAGCCCCGCTCACTTCGATCTGCCCACCCAGGCTGGCTATTACCTGACTGAGGACGGAATTGAGATCGACCTTTTTAAAAGATTGATCTTTTGTTCCTACACGAGAGTATTCCAGAATATCAAGTATCATCTGCTGCATCCTTATCGCGCCATCGACGGCAAATTTAATAAAGTCGTTGGCGTCCTGATCCAGGTGATCCTTGTAGCGCTTCTCCAGCAGTTGAACATAACTGGCCACCATCCTCAGGGGCTCCTGAAGATCATGGGATACTATATAGGCAAATTGCTCCAGTGCCTGGTTGGAACGTTTCAAGTCTTCAAGTGTTTGTTTAAGTTCTTCCTCCGTCCGCATGCGCTCAGTGACGTCCTGCCCGATAGCCAAGATACCTACGATATGGCCATCGGCATCCTTCAGGGTCTTGTCATACCACTCTATAAACCGCTCGCTTCCATCCTTGGTCAATATGGAATTGACGTTCCCGCTCGTCTGGGTGTCGCTAATCGCCTGAGCAAAGATGCTGTGGATGCGGTCCTGATCATTCCCGGGAAGGAAGGTAGTGAACCAGTCGCGTCCCTGCATTTCTTTCAGGGTATAGCCAGAGATGTCCTCCATGTACGGGTTGAAACGAACGATTCGCCCTTCCGGGTCAAGCACTAAGACGATGGCCTGTGCCGTATCCACCAGGTTCTCAGCGAATTCCTTTTCGCGCTGGAGAGCCTCCTCCGCCAGTTTGCGCTCGGTAATATCGATATGGCAGCCCATCATTCGGGAGGTGCCAGCCACTAATTCACCTTGAGCAGACATCCATCGGTAGGAGCCGTCCTTGTGTTGAAGGCGAAACTCAACAATGTAGCCGGAATTTTTACCTTCAATATAGTCCCTGAGTGTGTCGATCACTCTATCGCGATCATCGGGATGGAGCCGTTTTTTCCATTCCTCATACATATTCGGCATTTCGTCGGGCTCGTATCCGATCTGGGATTTCCATTCGGGTGAAAAGTAGGCTTGATTGGTCCCCATATCCCAATCCCACAGCCCCACCCTCCCGGCACCTAGTGCGAGTTCAAG
>JABHWQ010000480.1 GCA_018657655.1 Chloroflexota bacterium
CAGCACCAGCGCTTTCACTACGCGCCAGTCGGTAACGCAGCCGTTGCCCCGTACAGCCGGATCGACAAGGTTGGGTTTGAGCACAATTTTGTGGTCGTCGGGTTCAAGGTATGCCTGGAGACCCCCGGCCAGGTTGACCGCATGCTCCACTATCGCCGCCACCTGCTCGTAGCCCAGGGTATCGGTAATTGCCACTGGATCGGCAAGCTCCTGGTTGTCGCTGCGCACGATTGCTACAGTGCTGGTTTTATCAGCATCGTAGCTCCATTCGGAATCCCAGCACCAGCGGGTGTGCTGCACAGCCATCTGGGAAAAAACGGCATAATCTATAACTACCAGGGTCAACAGAGCGGCTATCAGTATTTTGTGCTTGGCGGAGAGCAAGGCCTAACCTCTGTGGCAAAATGTGGTAATAAACTATTGAAAAGGTATTGAGAGCTTGGAGTTGCATTTCCAGAATCGCCTCCAGAACGAGAAGACTCTGTCAAACATATTGACTGGCAAACGGCTTAACAAGGAAAATGAGTTGTCAGGAGCTGAATAATACATCCGGGGTACGAATGCAAATAGTAACGTACGATCAGCGCATAAGTTGCTTCAGGCGATGGAGTACTAACAGATCCCTCGGTGAATACTGAGCAAGCGCACCCGTAAGTATCTCAAATTGTGTCACTGATGTTCAATCCCGATTAATCTCATGCTGTGACGGTTAAGTTTTCCAATCAACACAATAGCTTTAATCTCCACGAGCCAGGTCCTGCTTCCCCAGCGTTTGCACGGGTGTCCATTGGGGCGCCTCCCTTGCCAGTGGAATTAGTAAAGTGTAAATTTAAATAGCCCCCCAGGGCAACGGCAATGTCTATACGGAGTAAATCAACTTGTAAGAGCGGCTTACCCGATTCTGTTCAGGTCAGTTTGACGGCTCTGGAGTATATTGACAGCTTTATAATTGCCGGTATCTGGGAAAGAAAGTCGATGGCATACCGGATAGTGATAGGGGCCATTATCCATTGGTGACCCATGGCGCTGTTTACCCGAGAAGAATAAGACATTCAAGAACAGGCAACAGATGGATATACCTGAAAAAAATGCAACGGATAATCATTCAGCAGACGGCTTGCAGGAGCAGCCACACCAGTTGGATGAAAAGAACCGGAAATTGAAGCAGCATCTCCATGCCAGCTACGAGCGGGGCAACCGTCTGGCCGACCAGCTTTCATCGCTCAGGGCAGCGGTGGACATGCCGGAATTGTATTTCGATAACCAGTGGCGGATTCGTGGCTACTCGATTCATTTCCCCGGTATAACCCGGACCATAGTCGACAGTAAAGACCGGGCCACCCACCTTTCCGAGTTTCTGCGGGAAGGGGATTTCGCCAAGATTGAAGATTACCTTACAAGGGTAAACTCACTAAAAGAACTTCCCTATGAGGACGGCGGGCCCTGGGAACTGGTCTACAGTGGTCCAAACGCGGATGAGCGAATCGGCAGACATTGGGTTCCCAATATAACCAGCGGTCAGTGGAACTGGAGGTTGTTGGAGCGTGACGGCCGGTTGACGTTTTTTCATACCGCTCATACCGATGATGACGATGAGTGCTATTTGATGACCGAAGGAGAATTCGGTGACGCCGAAACGGACATCAAGATTGAGTATAAAGTTAGAACCCCTGATGATGCGCAGAAAATAAGGGATTTGTCAGTTGTTCTTTCCGGCGGGTCGGGTAACGAGGCAATCCTGCCGGACTCGCTGGGTTATACGGCATGCACTGCCAATGATAACAGCATGGCCAGGATTCAGCGTGAGACAGCATCGACAATTACGGTATCCGAACGACTTGAACTGGACACCGATTATGAAATTACAGTGGAGAGGACCGGCGGGAGAATCAGCCGGCAAATCAGGCATGTCGAATCCGGAAAGCAACTTGAAACACTGGTATATATTGATTCCAAAGCTATTTACGACCGTCAGAATCACGTGGGATTTCACACCTTCTCCGGTGAGGCGGAGTTTTTTGATATTAGGATTTATACGCGGAAGTCGCGTTTTTCTATTGATCAGTTCAGAATTCCGTTCAACGTTGAGGCGGGTATCAGGGATCCACTTGTTGCAGACAAAATATACAAGTTGAGACTGGGCATGTATTCGGTTAGGGGAACCAGGCTCAATTCCCTGATATTCGACGATATTACGCAGAACAAAAGTGATCATCTGGCCCTTGAAAGGTCGCGCCAGCAACTTAGAAGCCTCTCGCGATATCTTCAATCCGTACGTGAGCAGGAGCGGGCCAGGATAGCCAGGGAAATCCATGATGAATTGGGCCAGATCCTGACTGCGATCAAGCTCGACCTGAGTTGGATAGGGCTGAAACTTCTTCCCCAGCAGAATGCTGTCAGCAAGAAGACCACTTCAATGGCGGAGACAATCGACGGGGCGATTCGCACGGTGCAGAAAATTACGGGAGACCTGCGTCCGGGCCTGCTCGACGATTTGGGGTTGGAGGCGGCGATAGAATGGCAGGCCGATAAGTTCACCGAGCAGACCGGTATCAGTTGCGATCTCCATATTGCGGCCGACGATCTGGAAGTATCCAGAGACCTTGCCACAAACCTGTTTCGTATCCTGCAGGAAACACTGACTAATATTACCCGCCATGCGAAAGCCAGCAGGGTGTGGGTCAGCTTTAAGCAGCACAACGGGTGTCTGATATTGAGTGTAAGGGATAACGGGATCGGATTACCGAAAGAAAAGGTAAACCATCACGAATCGTTTGGGTTAATGGGTATCAGGGAAAGAGTTATTGATTGTGGTGGCGAGGTTCATTACAGGAGCCAGCCGAATAAGGGGACCGACGTATCGGTAGTTGTACCGCTGGGGAGTACATATGAAGATTAAAATCCTGATTGCAGATGACCATGCGATTGTCCGGGAAGGCCTGAAGCTGATTATTAGCGAAGTGCCGGACATGGAAGTTGTAGCAGAGGCGGGGTCGGGACCGGAGACAGTGAGTCTGATTCATGACGGGAAATGCGATCTCGTAC
>JABHWQ010000144.1 GCA_018657655.1 Chloroflexota bacterium
ATCCACAACCGCAACCCGGAATGAAAACAACGGCTACTATTACAGCAACTATGATTATGGCTAATGTCTTTTTTAACATCTCTTATCCTCCCATCCTTGCAATGCCTGCTATCTGCCTCGTACTGCAATGGATAGTATCCGTCGTGCATCTTCAGCCGTGACCTTTCCATTCTTGTCTATATCCAGAATCAGGTCCTCTGCGAGCAGATTTACGGACATCCTTAGCGCCGCCAGTGCATCGAGTTCAGTAAGAACTCCGTCACCGTTACTGTCTCCCACAATGCGATCGCTATCTATGGTTACCGATCCATTGACTGTTTGAAGCGTGATCGGATTCCCTGAAGAATCCGTTGCTTCCACTCCTGAGATGGTAAGATGTGTTTTGCTCCCGGCACTTCCAACGGCATCACACACAATATATCCGATTGGTCCCGTTCCACTGACACCATTTACGGTGGCAAATCCAAAGCGGATGATACCGGTTTCATTTGGATTGGCCACAAACGATATTCCGGAAAGAAGCGACCCTTTATCAACCCTGTCTATGTTGATCACACTGGAATCATAAGTAACATCGAAATTCAAGCTCCCTATATCCTCAACGTTTCCCATTCTGACAGGAACCGAAACCGTACCGCCGGGAATGACGGTTCGTGATTCACCCACAAGTCCGGCTGTTCCCCCCAACGTGGTATCTGTGGGTGAAGGGGTACCATCCGGATCTGAATCCTCTGCTGCTGGCATCGTTTCGATCTCATCCCAAAACTCCTTCAATGCAGCTTCTGCGTCAAATGACGACACCGGACCTATTGTTCCGTCTTCGGCAACTTCGACCATTTCCCCCTCACTTAGTGTGGCTTCCTCGCCTTTCTCCGTCATGACATCAGGAGAACCCTCAAATGTATATACCTTAAAACCCTCTCCAGTGTTATCAATTCTTAACAGAGACCTGATTCTGATCATGTCTCGAAATTCGATTTGAGACAAAGGGTCCGCCGTTTTGGATACTGCAATATATTGAACCACAGGTTTCAAAACAGCAACTTTAGGCACAGCAAAAGCTACAAGGTCCACCCCTTTGCCTACGATCCATTTTACAAACGCGGGTGCCGCTGCCTCTATGGCTGTTGCAACAGCAGTGGGAAACTTTGAGCGTGTTGCATTAGGGGCTATAGTTAGATAAGCATTCCTAATATCCGACGTTACTTGATGTCCAGGCTCTCCAGTTACTATTGTAGAGCGTATATTCATGATGGCCTGGTCGCCATTTATCCAGAAAATTTCAAGTCCGGCGCCGCCATCGATATTAATGACATCCCCAGGCATGAGCAGGAAACCATCTTCTACAACCCGCCAAGGGAATTTCGGATTGGTCTCATCTCTTTTCACTCTTGCTGTTCCCTCTATATCGGTATTGTTCCAGCCGTCCTCTCTCCCCTCTCCGTAAATCCTTAGAATTTTGGCCAGGGCTTCGAATTCAACGTCCACCCTGGTTTGAGGCGTTATGTATTTAGTTTCGGGATCTAAAACACCGGCAATTATGGTGCCTGAGATTTTGCCTCCCTCTTCATCAAGTCCCCATATTACTGTTCTCTGGCCTTTAAGTTCCTCCGAGAATTTCAATATGTCAATACTCGGATGTTGCAGGTAATTGAACGTCGCCTTTCCACTGGAATCAGTATATGTCCATCCTAGGTATTTTCTCTCAAGCGGCTCCCCATCTATTTCGCCCGGGGGTTTGTTTTCAAGGTTGGGAACAGGACTCAAGACTTCATAGAGGTTTTTTCCAGGCACTGTTGTGCTTGGAGTTTCTTTGTCGACAAAGAAGACAACAACTTCGCCTTTCATGGGATTTCCATCCTGATCCTTCACAGTAGCTACAAGGTCTCCTGCAGGTGCTACCTCGAAAGACCCAGGCCTGGCATAAAGAAACGGATGAAAGTGCTCAAGGGTTATGGATTTTATTTTGTTGGGGGCACTGGCACTTCTCGGTATAGCACGTCGCTGTGCTTGCTCCAAGAGGGACGCCTTAAGCTTTTGGATCTGTGCGGCTGCATTTGCGATTTTAGGAACTGTCTCCCATTTTATTTCTTCTGCCACAAATGCCCACTTGTCTTCACTCCAAACAGCATTGCTCCAGTGACCACTGGGAATGCGTAGATTATCACATGGTAATACCTCACACCATTGGACCAACAAACTAACAAATAGTTCGGGATTATTGAAATTATCATACGAAACAACATACGTGCAAACGGCCTGGTGTATCCCCTCTTCTGTCACGGTAATATGTCCCGAATTTTCAGGTCTCCAGTCGAGACTTATGTCACCAAGTTTTGACGGGCAATCTAAATACTCATCTTCAGCAGAAACCGAATCCACCGGAATTAACGTACTAGCTACAATACAGACAATCAAAAGCAGCACTAACATGTGTTTTTTCATAGTCATACCTCCTATTGGAAACTATGATAGGGTTCGCGTTTGCTGGCTCAACAGGACTCTTGTTTACCGCAAGAACTCTCGAGCAACTTGTAGCCTTGTAATGAAAAACAATGGGTGAGTACTAAAACAGCCAGTTGTTATGATCCAATATTGATCACCGGCGCTGTACTGGTATCATCATCTGTATCCAGAGAACCTGCTGATGTTTGCACTACCAAGTCATATAATGTTTCGGCATCTGTGGCTCCCACGTTTTCAAGTGACAACGAACTCTTTCCATCGGAATTGTCAGTGAAGCTGATCTCTACAACGTCTCCGGAGCCACTCATTCCCATTGCATCGATGAAGCCAATGATCACTCGGCCAGGTGATTCCACCTCATAATCGA
>JABHWQ010000257.1 GCA_018657655.1 Chloroflexota bacterium
AGAACGCTGAAATAACTCGTTCCATTCTTGCCGGGAAACAGGGGCCCAAAAGAGACGTCGTTCTACTGAATGCCGCTGCTGTACTGGTAGTCGGTGGCAAGGCAAACGATCTCGCAGAAGCTGTACCGATGGCTGCTGAAGCCATTGATAGCGGAAAATCACTCCGGAAGATTGATGAACTAGTAAAAATGAGCCAAAGTTTTGGATAAGAGATGATACTTGATGAAATAATTGCTACAACCTGGAAGCTATTGGAAGAGCGAAAGTTGAATCGCCCTCTCGCTGATCTGGATTGCGCGGTTATGAATCAACAGCCTCCAATAGATTTCGCCGCAGCCCTAAGTGAACCGGGAATTGGACTGATCGCTGAAATAAAACGAGCGTCACCATCGAAGGGGCCGCTTGCCCCTGATCTGGATGCCACTTCAACGGCTATAACTTATGAAGAAAGCGGGGCGAATGCCATATCGGTACTGACCGAGACAGAATACTTTAAGGGCAGTTTAGCTGATTTGGAAGCAGTTAGAGGATCGGTTGCCATTCCCATTCTGCGCAAGGATTTTATCGTCGATCCATATCAAATTTGGGAAGCGCGAGCTAGCGGTGCCGATGCCGTGCTCTTGATTGCTGCTGCGTTACCGACTAGTGACCTACTGCGGCTGTACAAAACTGTAGAGGGTCTGGCAATGACTGCGCTGGTCGAAGTGCACAATCGAAAAGAACTTGAACGTGTGTTGGGAATCAATCCGAAAGTTATCGGCATTAACAATAGAAATCTGTCCGATTTCAGTGTTAGTTTGGAGACGACACTGGAGCTTCGCTCGCTCATTCCCAATGATAAAATTGTGGTTAGCGAAAGCGGTATTCACACCAGAGATGATGTTAAGAAACTCGAACAGTCAGGTGTGAATGCTATATTGGTTGGAGAGGCGTTGGTAAAAAGCGCTGACCCGTCACTAAAAATCAGGGAATTAATTGGATAGCATCGATGGTCAAAGTTAAAGTCTGCGGAATAACCAATCCGGACGATGCGTTAGCTGCAATAGAATATGGTGCTGATGCTCTGGGCTTTATCTTCGCTCCCAGTCCACGACAGGTCGATCCATTCGAAGTGAAAAAAATAGTATCAAAACTCCCACCTTTTATTACCAAGGTCGGAGTTTTTGTGGATGCTGAAATTGGCGAAGTTAAGGGTATAATGAGGATTGCAGGGCTCGACTTGGCACAATTACACGGAAACGAAGGGCCGGAAGTATGCGAGGAGTTTTCCCCAAAAGTGATAAAGGCGTTCAATCCGGGTACATTGCCTCGTCTTGATGAACTTAACCAGTATCCGGTAGCGGCATTCCTGCTCGATAAGCAAAAAGGATCGGATGTATCACCGGAACAGTTGTGGCCTATCGCTCGAGATATGTCATCATATGGATTGGTGATATTGGCAGGTGCTCTTACCCACGAAAATGTTGCTGCGGCTATATCGATTGCACAGCCATATGCAGTGGATGTCGCCAGTGGAGTAGAGAAGGAGCCGGGAAAGAAAGATCATCCAAAGATGAAAGATTTTATTCGCGCAGCGAAATCAGCGGGATGAGAAACGTCTACAAGTAATAGGCAACCATGAAATACGATCCTGATAAACGTCATCGTCGATCTATCCGTTTGAAAGAGTACGATTATTCCCAACCGGGAGCGTACTTCCTGACAATTTGTACTCAGAACAGAGAAATGTATCTGGAAAGCGGTGCTTGTAAAGCAGTTTTACAGAGTTGCTGGTGCGAAATACCGGTGCGTTATCCTAATGTTGAATTGGACGAATTTGTGATAATGCCAAATCACATTCACGGTATCATGATTGTAGGGGCGCAATTCATTGCGCCCACATCAGGAAACAAACGTAAATCTGCTTTACGGGGCGCGATAAATCTCGCCCCTACGATTGGGCAGATGATTAGATCGTTCAAAGCCACATCCACGCGTGTTATTCGCAGGGATATTTTGCCGGAATTTGGATGGCAACGAAATTATTACGATCATGTTATTCGGAGTGCGCACGACTTATACAAAACCAGACAGTACATCATCAACAATCCCCATAAGTGGGAAGAGGATGAAAACAATCCCGGAATTATAACTAAAGGCATAACACAATGAAATACAAATTGAAATTACCTGATGAAATGGGGCACTTTGGTCCTTGGGGCGGACAGTTTGTGCCGGAGACTTTAATGCCGGTTTTATCAGAGCTGGCGAACGCCTATTCAGATGTTGGAAATGATACAAACTTCTGGAAAGAATATGATTTGCTCTGCCGAGAATATGCCGGACGCCCAACACCGTTGTATCACGCCAAAAGGCTTTCTGCGAAGACAGGCGGTGCTCAGATTCTCCTCAAGAGGGAAGATCTAGCCCATACAGGTGCTCACAAAATAAACAATGCCCTTGGGCAAGGTCTGTTGGCTCAACGAATGGGTAAGAAACGAATCATTGCCGAGACTGGCGCAGGACAACATGGCGTGGCAACCGCCACTGTTTGCGCCTTGTTAGGACTTGATTGCATCGTCTATATGGGTGAAGAAGATGTGCATCGGCAATCTCCAAACGTCTTTCGCATGAAATTGCTGGGAGCTGAGGTTCGTCCGGTAGTCTCCGGGAGCCGCACATTGAAGGATGCCATCAATGAAGCTATTCGTGACTGGGTCACCAATGTTCAGACAACCCATTACCTCATTGGATCTGTAGTTGGTCCGCATCCATACCCCACGATGGTTCGGGATTTTCAATCGATTATTGGGAAAGAGGCAAGGGAACAGATGCTCTCGCAATACAATCGACTCCCCGATTATGTTGTAGCCTGCGTTGGAGGCGGAAGTAATGCCATAGGCATCTTTCATCCGTTTATTAGAGATGAGGCAGTCAAACTCATCGGCGTGGAAGCTGCTGGGAGAGGACTTGAAGGAAATGAACATTCGGCCCCATTGGCCGTCGGAAGTGACGGTGTTCTGCATGGAGCCAGATCATATCTATTGCAGGATGATCATGGACAAGTGAAGCCAACCCACAGTATTTCGGCGGGTTTAGACTACCCAGGTGTCG
>JABHWQ010000519.1 GCA_018657655.1 Chloroflexota bacterium
GAAAATGGCCCATCGGTGGTCATCGCACAACCCACAAACGTATAGCCGCCGATACCGATGCTCTCATCCAGCAGGGACAGGGAGTTGCCGGAGGAGTCCATTACCTGGTGAAATAACCCGTCCAGCCCGCGCAGATCCATATTGCCCAACGTAGCCAGCAGAGTAATTCCCCGCCCGGCGCACCGTTGAATGTAATCCGGGAGCCAGTTTTCCAGGAACGCCTGCTGAACCGCGAACAGATCCCTGCCCAGTGGAAGGAGGTCACCGCCATAGACTATTGCGCTGGCCCCAGCCTTGGCCGCGCGTTCCAGCACGGTGTCGAAACAATGTGTCCGTCCGTGTATATCAGTGGTGTAAAGTATTTTCATCCGCTCGGCCTCTTCTCCTTAATATTTCCTTTGTAAAGTTATGCATAATTTATAACCGTCGGGACCGGAACCGCAAGCAGACTTGCTGAAATCTTCCATAGCCACGTATATAGCTAAACTCACGGCTCTGTCAGGTCGATAATAACAAAGAGTTGTGTCCAGAGGCAAATGGGTAATATTACTTGCCTTTTTTGCGGTTTTATGTCAGAATGAATAGATGCAATTTGCCAATATGTCACGTTTTACATGTTCAAGGCGGAAGCAGTTATGGCGGTTAAGGGCGAACTTGAGGGACTGGTTCACAATCATAACGTATTAATCTCGCGTGGATCTATACTTGAGGCCGCCAAGATTAAGGAGTTGATATCTGGATACCTGTCCCAGAAGGACATGGTGCCCCGTCTCTACCGGGCTATCCACGATAAGTTTGAGGAGTTTACCTACTGTGCGGAATCTAATTTCGAGCGCTTCAAGGAAATAATCAATTACGAGTACCTGACCCAGCTCGAGTTTTTCTACTCCGAATACTTTACAGAACTGACCGCTGAGATCAATAATTCAGCCGAGAAAATGATTGCTGTCCGCAGCCACCTCTACGCTGGCCTGCTGATCGCTTCCAGTATCCACGCGGACAAGAAAATTCTGGCCGATGTTGTGGAGCATATGCTCGAAAAGAAAAGATTTGAGGAGATAGAGCGGATTGTTGACAGATTGGAAGGAACACGGCTGATGAAAATGCGGATGGTTAAAGAGGATGCCCTGGTAAAAGATTTCCCGCTGATCAACGATGACGAGGTGACCGAGAGGATCGGCAAGGCCCTCTACGAGGTTTACGGTATCGAGGCGGACAAGCTGGATGATTTGGAAAGCGAGTTCTCCGCGGCCAGTGCCTACCGGATCGGTAATATGCTGACTGCCAATTTCGACAGCCTTAAGCTGATCAAGGACGCAGAGATGGCCAGCACGGCCACATTATACCTCAAGGAAGTGGTATCCCGCACGAACAGTGACAATATCGACAAGCTGATCTCTTTTCTCCAACGTTTCCGCAAGAACCCGGCGATCAAGCGCTACGGTGAGGAGAACCCCGAGATCTTCGGCAGTTATATCAATAGTCCCGATGTGCGTGATGGTATAGTGGATCTTGTGCGCAACCTGCTGGGCAAGGGCCGTTTCGACGAGGTGGACAAACTCTCGACCACCCTGGAAGGGATGATCGATTTGCAGCCCACTTTCCGAGATCATCTGGGTACGCTGAAGGAAAGCGGTTTTTTCGTACAGGCGATCGACATGGCCGAGAAACTGCAGATGCGAGAGGAAATAACCGACGAGCTAAAGCTGGAAGCGTTCACCAAACTGATGGATGAGTTACAGAAGAACCCGATAAAAGGAGCGGTAAGTCGCCTTCGCAAGTTTAGCGGCAAGCGAAGGATCAACTCGGAAACATTTCCACGGATCACCGAGATGGTTACAAGTAAGCTCAAGGGTGTAGAGGATATCAATCCTGAAATATCAATTGATCTTGAGGGGCTCTACCGTCTGTTGAGAATAGAGCGCAAGCAGGCAAGTGGAGCCTCATTCAATCCAGGTAAACTGTTCGAACCGATTGTCTGGTTCTTCGGATTGATTTTCCGTGGATTTATCAGGGTGGCGGTGATGCTTTTTGGCTTACTGGGCTCCGCGAGCAAGTCATCGCCTACGGCTGGAGCAAAACCGTAGGCGAAACCTGCTTTCATATCCCGCATTGCAATCACTCTCAGCAGCCAGTCTCTCTTGCTCAAACCAACTCGTCGATAAACCCCCGTCTGCCCACACGATCAC
>JABHWQ010000219.1 GCA_018657655.1 Chloroflexota bacterium
CACTGTGCAGCGGACAGCTGCAGGCACATTTGAAGTAACCAAGCCGACCCTCGAGCTTGATGTTACAGAAGCATACAGGGGTCAAATGGTCACCGCTACCGGCTCCGGCTGGCTGCCAGGCATTACGAGTCTGGTTACTATAACCATGGGTGGTACGGCCATGACAGTGGTCAAACCTGCTGCGGATGGCACCGTTTGGGCTCAGTTCCAGGTGCCGGCTACAGCTACTTTTGCTCCTGGGGAACTCGTTGCGTACAATGCTAATGATGGCAGCATTGGCAATTCATCTCTATCCGGAACACTGTCTATCCCTGACGCCAAATTAACCGTTGATCCCGAAAGCGGTCCTGTTGGCACAAGTATCACTATAACCGGTGAAGGATTCCGCCCATTGACCGGTGTTTCCTCTCTTACCCTGGGTAGCGTGGCACTGCTTCCGACAGGCTCGGTTCTGACCAACTCTACCGGCGACTTCACAGCTACAGCTACAGTTCCAGGACTGGGTGTAGGTGGTCAAGCGGTATCGGCGCAAGCAGACGATGTAGCCAGTACTTCCTTCTCCATTACTGCAGCTGTTGCCGGTTCAACCACACCGACAACCGGCTTTGCCACCATATCCGAATGCATCGAAATCGCTTGGTCCTTTGACGGAGCTACCCAAGCATGGTTAGTCTATGATCCCGGCGAGGGAGCCGCCAGCACTTTGGAAGCGCTGGCAGCAAACCAAGGCCTGTGGGTACAGGTTGCAGAGGATTGCACCCTGACATTTGGTTCTTTCACAAGGGATATGTATCAAGGCTGGAACCTTTTCGGCTGGCCGAGTTAACCAAAGGTAAATTAAATTTATGATTTGAGGAACAACCCCGCTTGGGCGGGGTTGTTCCCCGGACAAACAGACAAACTAAGGAAGGAGGGTTGAATGTCCAAATTAAAAGTTTTAATTGCAACATTGACAGTGGTAATGCTGTTCCTCCTCCCCACGGTCGCCCTGGCCCAGCCGGACGTGTGCGGCTTCTATGGCTCCGTCACTCTTGACGGGGACGCAGTAGAAAACGGCACTGTGGTAAAAGCTTGGATAGACAATGTGGAGGTAGAATCAACCACCACTACGGGTTCAGCCTACAACATGGCCATCAATGGTGAAGGCCAGACCTTCAGCGGCAAGACCGTTGTATTCACGGTTGGCGCTGATGATGACCCGGTAGGCGAAAGCTCAACATATGAAAAAGGCGCTAACAAAGCGCTGGATCTCACCGCCGCTACATTGATAACGGTAGACGGTGATCCGACAATAACACTGGCCCCAGATGAAGGCGCCGCTACTAATGTATGCGGTGAAAACTTCGCGCCTAACAACTCGGTCTACATTTACTTCGATGGAGAACTGTACAAAACAATAACCGCCGATGCCAATGGCGAGTTCTGCGAAGGAGTAATCCCGACCGTCAGTGAGGCTGGTGAGTATACCATAGCAGCTCAAGACGTGCTTGACAGGTCTGCTCAGGAAACCTTTACTCTCGCCGCCGCTACTAGTGGTTCTGGCGACCCAGGTGATTCAGGTAAAGACGGAGGAGACGGAGTAGACGGTAAAGACGGTGTAGACGGTGAAGACGGTGATGACGGAGGCTCAACAATGGGCATAGTGGCAATCATCCTTGCGGTGATCGCTATTATCCTGGCCATCGTTTTCCGCGTCATGAAACCGGCTGGCGCCGCGCCTGAAGCCTAGTACTTCAGTTGCTAATCGATAAGATTTGGTAAAAAGTGGCTCTCCCGAAAAAAGGGGGAGCCACTTTTCTTTTCCTCAAATAACATCCTCGCCCATATAATCCACATCAAAGGTTCTCTTTACGCGAACAAATATTCATCTCCCGGCATTTGGCGAGTCAATCCACTACTCGGTCATTTTCAAACAAAGGGCAATAATGTTCATTTGACAATCGTCGGTAACCTTCATACAATGGGAACATCAATAATAGGAAGGTTCCTATTCTCCTCAGAGAAGTACTCATTTCCATCAATCTCAATATAAGGTGTTTAGGAGGAGTGAACTTATGTTATTCGGAAAACTGAGGATTCTGCTTGTGCCGTTGCTGGTGTTATCAATTTCACTTGGAGCCATAGGATGTGATGACGAGGATACTCCCGAACCCACAGCGACTCCTACTCCAACAGAAACACCTGAGCCGACGGATACTCCCGAACCCACAGCAACACCTGAGCCGACGGATACTCCCGAACCTACAGCGACTCCTACTCCAGATGTTTCGGCAATATTCGAAGCAGGTGAAAGCCCCAGTGCCCTCGCTTACGATGGCAATTATGTTTGGGTAGCCAACACGGGAACTAACACCGTGATGATGCTTGAACCTATTACCGGCGAATTAATAGCCACCTATACAGTCGGAGATAATCCCAGCGCTCTCCTGTTTGATGGAACATATATGTGGGTAGCTAACTCCGGCAGCAATAATATAATGATCTTGAAGGCCTCCAATGGTAACATACTGGGCACCTATACAGTTGGAGAGAATCCCAGCGCCATGGCTATCGATGGCGACTTCATCTGGGTTGCCAACTCGGGAAGTAATAACGTGATGATGCTTAGAACCAACACAGGAGAGTTGGTTGGGACTTACTCAGTTGGAGAGAATCCCAGTGCTCTGGCTATCGATGGTGACTTTATCTGGATTGCCAACTCCGGTAGCAACAATGTGACGATGCTTAAGACCTCCACGGGGCAAGTTATCGGGACTTACCCAGTTGGAGAAAATCCCAGCGCGCTTACTATCGAGAGGGACTTCGTCTGGGTAGTCAATTCAGGAAGCGATAACATCATGATGTTGAAACCTTCCACAGGTCAAGTAATGGGAAGCTTTACAGTAGCAGGAAATCCCAACGCAATCGTTGTTAGTGAGAACAACATCTGGGTAACCAGCCCAGCTGATAATAGCGTGATACAGTTGAAAGCTGCAACCGGCAAACTGGAGCGTACATACATAGTGGGCAGCAATCCCAGCGCTCTGGCTACAGACGGAATCCATGTGTGGGTAGCCAACTCAGGGAGCAATAATGTGATGCTGTTGTAAAAACAAATATTGCGATATTTGTTTTAGCGGCGACTCAGAGGCAAGAATCATAGCTAAAACGCGTCAGAATGCGCATTCTGACGCGTTTTTCATTTTTATGATAAATGAATCCCGCAACTCAAATGCATTACCCGATATTCTGCCGGAACACCCTTAGCGAGCCCTGGGGACATAGGTTCACGGCCTAAATATTAAACAGTGATGAGAAAAGATGCGCCAATTCAACACTGTTTATGAGTCCTTTGCATTAATCCTCAAATATTAACGCAAAGGATTTCCACCAGCCATCATTGAGCG
Source organism: Chloroflexota bacterium (assembly GCA_018657655.1). Lineage (GTDB taxonomy): Bacteria > Chloroflexota > Dehalococcoidia > SZUA-161 > SpSt-899 > JABMQN01. Next base: position 3,387 of record JABHWQ010000219.1, read on the forward strand.
CATCGGTCCATGATAGCTGCAACGTATTTCGCTGCCATGAGAAAATCAGCCAGACGAATATTCTCATCCGGGGCATGGGGCCGAGAATCCGGATTTGATACACCGGAGGACGCCACCGGCAAACCAAGGGTATTGGTAAAGGAAAACATGGGGCCACTACCGGTCATGCTGGGTTTAACTATCGGTTCGGCACCGTAAACCTCGCGAGCAGCCTCGCTCACAATTTTGACAAACGGTGAATCAAGAGGAGTCCGTGTGGGGCTTTCCCCCTCAACAGCCGACAAAGCCACATCGGCAAAACCATGTTTATCGAGGTGTTTCCGTAGTTTGGAGATGATATCATCAGGACGCTGATCCGGCACCAAACGAAAATCGAGCTTGGCTTTTGCATGGCTCGGAAGCACTGTTTTGGAACCCTCGCCGGTATACCCGGAGATGAGTCCATTAATATTGCACGCAGGTTGCAGGATGCTGTACATATTCAAATCAACACCGGTCAATCCCTTAAGAAATCCTTCTATTTCCAGGCTTTGGCGTAGCTCTGTCTCATCTGACGGTAAAACCTTTATAGCTTCGGCCTCATCTTCCGTCGGAGGCCGAACATCATCATAGAATCCGTCAATCATGATTTTCTCATCTGCATCTTTGAGCGTGTTCAAAGCCCATACCAATCTCCAAGCCGCATTTGGTACAATCGTGCCGATTGATGAGTGAAGATCACGTACAGCGCCCCGGGCTTCCAATTCCACTCCAATTATCCCTTTCAACCCGAGTATTATTTCCGGCCTATCCTCCCAGCTGACTCTGCCACCTTCCCAATAGCAAGCGTCCGATTTGAGCAAAGCCCGGTTTTCCTCAATGAAGGCAGGCAGGTTGGGGCTGCCAACCTCTTCTTCTCCCTCGATCAGAAACTTGACGGATATGGGTAATCGTCCCCTGGTTTTCAAAAACGCTTTGATAGCAAGCAATCGTGCGATAATATCCCCCTTATCATCTGAAGTACCGCGCGCTTTCAACATGCCTCCATCAATAGTCGGTTCGAACGGAGGGGCAGTCCACAATTCCAGAGGTTCAGGGGGCTGGACATCGTAGTGGTTGTAGAACAGAAGTGAATACGGGGAATCTCCCTGAAGTTCCCCGTATACCACGGGATATTTGCCTGCTGTCGGCAAAACTCGGGATTCGATTCCATATTCCCGCAGCAGCTCCGCTGTGAGTGCAGCAGCTTCGTCCATACCTATTGCTTGAGCGCTGATACTTGGCTGAGCACAGTATCTTTTCAAATCGTCTATGGCTTCGAGCCAGTGTTCTTCAATATAATCGTATACTTCCTGCATAACACTCCATAAACTCAATTTGAGAATTACATTTCCTCAATCACGCGATAATAAGCATCGAAGGTTCGCGAATCGAAAAGGACGAAAACAACCTCTTCCAGTGTATCATCCGTCCTCAAGAAATCAGCTACCGTTCTCACAGCCACTTGTGCAGCTTTATCCACCGGATAGCTGTAGACACCGGTACTGATCGATGGGAAAGAAATAGTTTTCAGATGATTTTCAACCGCCACTTTCAGACTTTCTCGATAGGCACTGGCCAGCGTTTCCGGTTCACCTTTATTGCCACCGTGCCAAACTGGCCCGACTGTATGGATTACATGTTTTGCCCTAAGATTGCCACCTGTGGTTATCACTGCCTGACCAGCAGGGAGCCGACCCCTTTGGGCCACGATCTTCTTGCAATCCTCCAAAATAGCCGGGCCTCCGGCACGATGAATGGCTCCATCCACACCACCACCACCCATAAGACCGGAATTAGCTGCATTCACAATGGCATCAGTACTTTGCCTGATGATGTCACCCTGCATTGGAGACAGTTTTGTTTTGCCAATCACCTTTTCCATCTCAATCCTCCCTTGGAAGACCGTCTTGACTTGCATTATATCATTTATCCTTTCCCCAGTGAACGAAGCTACAGAAAGCAGTGGCATACCGGTCTCTCGGCTTGAAACCATCTTCTTCAAGATGGTACACTAGTTCCTTGGAAGCTCATTTTTGGAGCCTGTTTTCGGCTCCATGTTTTACAACGGGTAAATTTGTGTAACGAGGTACTGCAATGGATTTTCGGCTGACTGAAGAGCAAGAATCATTTCGAAATGAAATAAGACAATTTCTTGAGGAAGAGATCCCGTCCGACTGGCATGGCCTGGCCGGACCGACGATGATAGAGATGGAGTTGGAAAAAGATGATGTGTGGGAGATGTATCAAAAGATATCCAAGAAGCTAGCCGCCAAGGGTTGGATTGCCATGGCATGGCCCAAGGAATACGGCGGCCAGGAACGTTCGCATATAGAACAGGCGATTTTCTTCGAGGAGATGGCTTACTATCGAGCGCCTGGTGTAAACGCCATCGGTGTAGTCATGGTGGGCCCAACTCTGATCGTATGTGGGACAGACGAGCAGAAGAAACAACACGTTTCTAAAATTGCCAATGCGGAATCTTTCTGGTGCGAAGGTTTCAGTGAGCCGGGAGCCGGTTCCGATCTCGCATCTCTCAAAACGCGGGCTGAAGAGCAGGACGACTGTTACGTCATCAATGGACAGAAAGTCTGGACCTCTCTTTCCACCCGATCCGACTG
>JABHWQ010000194.1 GCA_018657655.1 Chloroflexota bacterium
CTTATGCACTTGGAGCCGGACGACCGGTTATCTCGACAGCATTCTCCAACGCCAGAGAGGCGATCACCGATGATGTCGGCATCCTGGTAGACTTCAGAAACCCTCAAGCCTATACGGAAGCTATTCTGCGGCTCTTGGAAGACGAAGAGTTGCGAGTTCAAATGGGGAAGAATGCCTACTATAAAACTCGCAGTATGATCTGGCCAAATGTAGCAATTCAATATGCAAAGCTGTTCTCACAGCATGCCCGCAAGCTGACGAGAATCAGTGTGAGAAAGAGTTTGCCTGCATTAAAAATTGATCATCTCGTTCACCTGACAGACAATTTCGGCATCATTCAATCGGCAAAACTCACCCGACCTGATGTGAAGTCAGGTTACACCCTGGACGACAATGCTCGTGCGCTAGCATTTGCCGCAACTTACTATGGGAAATTGGGACGGGCCACGAAAACTCCTTATGCAGCCAAACAGAGGCGCGATTTATTGCGATTGGTCAACGTCTATCTGAATTTCATTATTTTCGTATCTCAGACCACTGGACAACTACCGAACTATGTTCAATCCAACCGAACATTGGATAACTTAAGAAACAACAAGATTAATCTGGACGATGCTAATGCGCGAGCCCTTCATGCGCTTGCGATAACTGCAACCACTGGTGCGCTTCCCGGAACAGTAAGGAAAAAGGCCAAAGAGATTCTTGAAAGCAGAGTGGACGATACAATTACGTTTGATTCACCTCGGGCAACTGCTGTCTGGATCAAGGCGCTCTGCGTTCTGTTTAGCAAGAACATGGAGATTAGGAACATCGATCTTATTGAATCTATCCAAAACCAATGTGACCAATTGGTTTCCCTTTATAACGAAGCAAGTTCTTCGGATTGGCTGTGGTTCGAAGAGTATTTGACATATTCTAATGCAGTCATGCCGGAAGCTTTGTTCCTAGGATATCGCGCAACTGGAGTTCCAGAGCACTTTCAAGTTGGCAGGACTACGCTTGATTTTCTGATCAAAGAGAGTTTTGCTGATAGTCTCTACACGCCTATCGGGTACGGGGGACGATCTCAAAAAGATAGCATGCGTGACTATTATGCCCAGCAGCCGGAGGAAGTTAAAGCTATGGTCTACGCTCTCAAAGCATGTTACTCAGAAACCAAGGACCGTTTCTATTTGGATTTAATGCACTATGCTTTCTACTGGTTCGTCGGAGATAATACCCTTAATCAGGTTGTTTACGACCGTGCCTCCGGGGGGTGCTACGATGGCGTGGGGAAGACGACTATCAATCTGAATCAGGGAGCCGAATCAACGATTTGTTATCTAATGGCCAGATTAGCTTTTTAGCTTGTTTACATTGGTACGGTGATAATGAAACTCAAGGAGTATCCTGAAGTGAAGAGGGGACAATGGGGACGTGAGTTCTGGGAAGATGGATATTTTGTTAGGACAGTGGGTGATGAGGTAGCAGCAGAAACGATATGGAAGTACATCGAGTATCATCGTGGTGATGGCATGCCCCCATTCCAAAACGGATTCTTACAGCTACGATATATGTTGTAGGTGTGATATAATGACCACGAATTCGAGTGAATGGAATCAGTTGGCGCTTCAGAAACCATAATTTTGAGTTGATGATGAAAGAAGACGGGAAGAACCATAGTCAGTTGCTCAAGGAAGTAGCACGGCTGCAGCGGCGAGTTGAGGAATTGGAAATGGCCGAAACTCGCTGGAAAGAGACAGAACAGGCGTTATCGGCCGGTGAGCAGCGTTACTTGTATTTGTCTCAAAATGCTCCGATTATGATGTACCGGGTGACCGTCCCTGATGGCCGTTTCGAGCATGTGAGCCCAGGGTCCCAGGAACTGACAGGATACGCTCCCGAGGAGTTCTATCGGGCGCCAAACCTATTCAAGGAAGTATTGCACCCGGACTGGGCAACTGTGTTCTCGGACGTTCGTGCCAAGATAAGAAGAGGCGAGGTGGATCCGTTTCACGAATACCCGATTGTCCACAGATCAGGGGAAGCGAGATGGATGAAGCAGGTAAACGTACTGATTTGTGATGAAGCGGGAAATGCATTGGCGATCGAAAGCTTTGTGACCGATATCACCCAGCAGAAAATGGCTGAACAGGTGTTGAAGCAATCCCATGAGGTCTTGGAACGCCGTGTTGAGTATAGGACTGCTGACCTGGCAATCGCTAATCAACAGTTGCAGGTTGAAATCGCTCAGCGCCAGCGGGCGGAGCAAGAGCTGCGAAGCTCACAGCAGAAGATCAGGAGTGTTATTGATGCTTCCCCTGATGCCATCGCGGTCGTGGATTCCAAAGGGACCCTTATCGACTGCAACCCTCAAGTGGCCAGCATATTGGGATTATCCTCTCACAACGATTTGATCGGGCAAAGCGTCTTTGGATTCCTTTCCGAGGAGGATCGTGTCCGGGCGACGCAAAACCTGGCAGAGATCATCGAGCAGGACTCTACTATAGAGAACATGGAATACCTTGTTACGTCGACTTACGGGCACACTATCCCCGTTGAGGTTTCTGCCAGCGTTGTCCAGAACCCTTTTGAGAGTCTCAAAACCGTGGTTGGAATAATCAAAGATGTGTCTAAACATAAACGGACGGAACAACGTTTAAAGAAATTGAACGAGCGTTTTCTCAGCTTCACCTCTGATCCCATCGAGAATATCAACGGTCTCACAGCCTTGAGCGGGGAACTGCTGGGAGCAGCATGTGCGCTCTATAATCGGTTGGACCGGGGGATGCTTTGTTCGTTGGGGCAATGGAATACACCGCCTGATTATGATCCGATGGACCGTCCTGAGGGGCATATTTGTTACGATGTGATCCAGCGCTCCAGTGGCGACCCCCTTCTCGTCCCCAAGTTGCAGGAGACAGTCTATGCCCAAACCGATCCCAATGTACTCCCATATAAGCTGCAGACTTACTTCGGAGTGTCGGTCAAATTCGCCGGTGAATCTGTTGGGGCCCTTTGCTGTGTGTATCAATATGACTATGTTCCTGACGAAGCAGATACGGAACTGCTGAGGCTGATAGCCTCGGCCATTGGGGTGGAGGAGAACCGCAAGCATACAATGGAGGTCTTGCGACAAAGCGAGGCCAGTTTGAAACAGGCCCAGACAGTTGCTCATCTTGGCAACTGGGAGGTGGACCTCATAACTGGCGGACTAACATGGTCTGATGAGTACTGTCGAATTATGGGGATGACTCCAGCGGACGCAGCAAGTATTTCCACGTTCGAGGGATTCCTGCGACATGTGCATCCCGATGATATCGGATTTCTACAGGAATCTGACCGTAGATTAATGGAAAACGGCATCTCGACCACTGAGCACCGGATTATCTGGCCGGACGGACAAGTGAGAACCTTAGCCGTGGTTGTCGAACTGTTTCGCGACAGTGACGGGAAGCCGAAGAAGCTGTTTGGCACAGCGCAGGATATCACCGAGCGCAAACAAGCGGAGGAGAACCGCAGGCATGCAATGGAGGCCTTGAGAGAGCGAGACGAGCAACTCCGTCTCATCGCGGACAACCTGCCAGTACTGATATCCTATGTTGATTCACAACTGTGCTACCGATTCACCAACAAGACATATGAAGACTGGTTTGGCCATTCGCAAGAAGAGGTCTATGGAAGGCGTATGAGGGAGATTCTCGGCGAAGAAAACTTCAATTCTCTCAAACCACACGTTGACAGGGCACTCGCGGGACAATCGGTTACCTATGAAAGCACGGTATCGTATGAGGACGGCAAGATACGACTCACATCTTCCAACGTAGTCCCGCACTTTGGCAGTGACGGAGATGTAAAGGGGCTTTTTTCGCTGGTGTCC
>JABHWQ010000366.1 GCA_018657655.1 Chloroflexota bacterium
ATCCTGATTGCCGATGATTTGAAATCATATTATTGTGAAGCTATCACAGCCCAACCGGATCAAGCTTCAATTGCGAACGTGGCTTTCCTTGATTGGTTCTGGGAAGAGACAGTTGCAGGAAAGCCCTGCTGGCAACAAAGAAAACCAGCAAAAACAGCGCAGATCCCCTCCTGCAGTTGGTAGGGAGTATGCCCATCGTGCCTGCAAAAATAAACCATTGACCTCTATTCCAGGCAGTAAATAACAGTATGTGTTATAATGAACGTTAGCCACGTAAACCGAGGATATGCGCTGCAGAGATGCCGCCCGCCCTTTCTACGAGGGATAGGCGGTTTTTTGTTGTGACAGCAGACTCTTACTTGCAAAAAGGGGTCAGCTGTTGAAAGCAACGGAGGACCCTGGTCCGCGAGGATCAGGTACAACAGTGGACTTTTAACGACGCAAGTAGGAGTTTAATGACAAACGAATTTGCCCAATTGGGTCTGCATCCGCAGCTGGTGCAGGCCGTGACTGATCTTGGTTATACTACCCCAACCCCTATCCAATCGGAGGTTATCTCATTAATGCTGGCTGGCCATGATGTAATTGGTCAGGCTCAGACAGGCACTGGTAAAACCGCTGCTTTCGCATTACCTATCCTGCAAGCGCTGAAACAAGACCAGCGTTGTATTCAGGCTCTTGTGCTGGCTCCCACCCGCGAGCTGGCAAACCAGGTAGCACAAGCTACACATGAATACGGCAGTTGCCAGCGAGTGCGTGTACTGGCAGTATATGGTGGGCAGCCATACAGTCGGCAGATCAGTCGGCTCAGACAGGGTGTGGATATCGTAGTGGGAACACCTGGGCGCTTACTGGATCTGATAGAGAAGGGAGAACTCGATCTTAGTTGTGTAAGCACCGTTGCCCTCGATGAAGCAGACGAAATGCTCAGCATGGGTTTCATCGACGATATTGAAAAAATTCTAAGCAAAACCCCATCTGAACGTCAGACCGCTCTTTTTTCCGCTACCATCCCGCCGGAGATTCGCAGACTGGCTGATAAATATATGCACTCTCCACAGTCCGTCACCATCAAAAGCAAACAGCTCACGGTGGATACCGTAGATCATAAATATTGTCTGGCCAACAAGGAAGACAAGCTGGCAGTTCTCACGCGACTCTTTGAGGTTGAGGCTATAACCAGCGCGCTTATTTTCGTCAGTACGCGTGTTGGTACCAGCGATCTGGTGACTGAGTTGATGGGACGTGGCTTTCCTGCCGAAGCCTTAAATGGAGACTTGAACCAGCAGACTCGGGAACAGGTTTTGAATCGCTTTCGGCGTAATCAAAGCACCGTACTTGTGGCTACGGATGTGGCAGCCAGGGGATTGGATATTGACGATATTTCACACGTATTTAACTATGATTTACCGATGGACCCGGAATTATATGTGCATCGTGTCGGACGCACGGGACGTGCTGGGAAAACAGGCATTGCCATTTCGTTGCTGACAGCGAAGGAGCAGTGGCGATTGCGCCGGATTGAAGGCTTTACCAAACAGAAGATTACCAGGATGAATATTCCTACGGTGGAGGAAATCGAAAAGCACCGGGAAGCGCAATTACTGGAACAACTGATGGTCTGGCTAAACCGAGGTCGCTGCCAGAAAGAACGACAGATGGTGACCGAACTGGTAGAAGCGGGACACGACCCGCTTCAGATTGCTGCAACAACTCTGAAAATGTCCCGTTCGGAGGAGAAGCAACGCCCGATTGCACGGGTTAGCGAGGTGCAAGAAGCGCGTCCACAGAGAGATCAGCGTGAAAATAAACGGGGCAAGAAAAGGAATGGTCATAACGTTACCAACAGTTCTCATGAGAAGGGGATGGTGCGGTTGACTATTGGTGCAGGCAAAACAGAAGGTATTCGTCCTGCTGATGTGGTAGGTACCATAGCCTCTCTTGCAAATATTCCCGGTTCTACCCTTGGCGAGATAAGCGTCCTCGATAAACATACTCTGGTTGATGTGCCACAGGAATATGTGGCCCAGACACTGGCCAAGGCCGGTAAATATCGAATTCGGAGAAACGCTGTTACTTTGGGGCTTGCCTGAATAATGAGCTCCGTACGTTATGTGAGAAATCCATGACCAGTAAGAATATTCGAAATGTAGCGATCATAGCGCACGTTGACCATGGCAAGACTACGCTGGTCGACCAGCTTTTGCGCCAAAGCGGTCAGTTTTATCAGGGTGAATTGTCCGGAGATTTGATCCTTGATTCCAATCCGCTCGAACGTGAACGCGGGATCACTATCCTGGCCAAGAATTGTGCTATAAACTACACTGACCGCAAAGGACGAGATTTCCATATCAATATTGTCGATACACCGGGACATGCCGATTTTAGCGGTGAGGTCGAGCGAGTACTCAGGATGACTGACGGCGTTCTGCTCCTCGTCGATGCCTTTGAAGGCGTCATGCCACAAACCCGCTATGTACTTTCCAAAGCGCTCGCAATGGGCCTGATGCCCGTTGTAGTTATTAACAAAATGGATCGCCCGGATGCCCAACCCCACAATGTTCTCAATGAGGTTTTTGACCTTCTTGTTGATCTGGGAGCGGATGACCACGCCCTTGATTTCCCTGTTATCTATAC
>JABHWQ010000466.1 GCA_018657655.1 Chloroflexota bacterium
CTGTCGGGCCCGATCGGTATCAGCGTGAACGAGAAAGTGCTGCCTTTCGCAAGTTCGCTCTCTACCCAGATAGTACCTCCGTGATGCTCCACTATTTCTTTGCAGATCGCTAAACCGAGACCGGTACCCGGCGGCTTGTTTCGCAGGGTATCTCCTACCTGAATAAACTTATCGAAAATATGATCTTCATCTTCTGAGGCAATTCCCATACCGTTGTCATTGACGCTGATTTTGACAATATCCGGAACATGATAAGATGCTTCCCCAGCTTGTATTTCTGAAGTTAGGCGGATATTACCGCCTTCGGGGGTGAATTTGATAGCATTGCTGATCAAATTAGTAACAACTTGAACAAGCCTGTCCCTGTCTCCCAGAATATTGGGGAGGTCTGGTGCAAGATCGACGTTGACAGTTAAATCAGCTTTGGCAGAAAGCGCCTGGGTGGAATTGACTGCTGTCTCAACGATTTCCGATATATTGAGGATATCAGTTTCCCATTGTACATGACCGGATTCAATTTTGGAGATGTCCAGAAAATCATTTATCAATCGGGTCAAACGGTCGCTTTCATCATTGATGATATTTAGAAATTCTCGTTGAGTTTCTTTATCATCCTCGTAGGTAAGTAGTATCTCAGTGAAACTCTTTATCGATGTAAGAGGTGTCCGCAGTTCATGCGATACTGTCGAAAGGAAATTATCCTTCATTTTGTCCAATTCTTGAAGCTTTTCATAGGCTTTTTGCAGTTCGTCCAATCTTTGCTCAAGTTCATCGGAGTATTGAGTAACCCTGTCTTCCATCTGCTTGCGCTCAGTGACATCTCGCACGACGGCCATAAGACCCTCTGTTCTCCCTTGTTTAACAATCGGACTAATGCTGGCCTCAATGAATACAGATCTGCCATCCTTGTGTTTGGCCTGCAATTCGGTTAATCCTTGCGTACTACCGCCTTCCATAACCTTAGAGAACCATTTGGTCATTGAAGGCATGTGGTGTGAGCTGATGAGGTTGAGGTCTGAAAACTTCTTGCCGACAACCTCCTCGGGTCTGTAACCAAAGATATCGGCTACTTTCCGATTAACATCGAGAACCTTGCCTGATCTGTCCAGATAAAGGATTTCATCATTGGCGCTTTCGAAAATGTTCCTGTATTTCGCTTCACTTTCTCTTAGCTTTTGATTGGCCTCAATAAGCTGATTCTGGGTGTGCCTTAACTCATCGTTGGCAGCTTCGAGTTCGTACGAGTGAACTAATATATCCTCATGTTGTGCTCGAATTTCCTCTTCGGTTTGCTGGCGTTCTTCTTCCAACTTCACGTTATAAAGCGCAAACGCTATGTCCCCGGCAACTTCCTCCATAAGCGGTCTTTCTTCATTATCAGGAGTATCGAATGAAGAACCGGAGACGTAGATAACACCATAGGCATCTTCGCCATGTTGTAATCTTACCGTCAAAGAACCCTTCTCACAGCAATCGGTTAGCATAGGGCAATCTGAACAGTTGCCTAAGCTGTTGTTGAAAGCGACCGCATTGTCTTGAGCAAGTGCGATTTGTGTACAGTCAGGCCACACACCAGTTCGCATTCTATCCATCAAGGGAAGGAAATTATCACCAAGCCCAGCTTCCGCAGTTGGTCCCAATGCGCCTGATTCGTCAATCAATGCAATCCAACTGCCATGATATCCTCGGGTACCGATGAGTATATTGCAAGCGGTTTGAATCAAGGTTTCAGGATCTTTTTCTCGAACGATTAGTTGATCGATTTTACGAATGGACAACAGAAGCGTATTGAGGTGTTCAACCCTTTGTTCAGCTTCTTTACGCTCGGTAATCTCTTGTGAAATCACTTGAATAGCAAATATCTCTCCATCGGCATCTTTTACGGGTTGTACATTGGACATGAACCAGCGCTTACCTGTGGGCAGTTCCACATAATCTTCATATTCCTTACCACGCCCTGATCTCATCACCCATTGAGTTCTTTCCCTTGCAGCATCAGCAATGTTAGGCAATGCTTCATACACAGATTTTCCTATAAGTTCTTCAGGTGTTCCGCCAAGCAAAGCGGCACCTATCGTGTTTATCAGCACAATATTGCCATCGGGATCATAATAGGTAATAGGCGTACCGGCATTCTCTATGATTGAACGGTACTTCTCTTCACTTTCACTCAGTTGATCGTTGGCTTCGAGGAGTTGTCCCTGGGTTTGTCTCAGTTCCTCGTTAGCTGCCTCCAGCTGGTAAGCATGTACTTCAACTTCGTCGTGCTTGGCTCTAATTTCTTCCTCAGCCCGTTTGCGATCAGTGGTATCCATGAAACTGCCAAGAGTAGCTGGTTTCCCATTGTAATCGATGGTGACGACTTTTTCTAAAGCATACTTGTTTGTCCCATCCTTGGTTATGATTCTAAATTCATAACCTGTATCCCTGGTCCCTTTTAACATGTCGGCAGCATTGTTTCTGACTAGCTCCCTGTCTTCGGGATGAACGATGCTCAGACAGGACTTGCCGAGTAGCTCGTTCTCACTAAATCCGATGTCTCTTTGAAATGCCGGATTAACGAACTGAAACACACCATTTTGAGCAATGTACGTACCTACCTGCGTATTTACTGCCATAGTTGTGAAAAGTTCCTCAGCTCGCTTGCGATCAGCATGTTCATCGGCGAGTTCCAGGGCAGAGGATATATGGTCAGCCAAATTTCTTGCGAAAGGGACTAAATGCTCGGCCATCGAAGGGAAGGTCATTGTGAGAACACCGATTGGTTTGCCATGTCGATGCAGAGGTGTTAGAAGAGAAGGATTGCTAACCACTTTCATCAGCTTTTCGAGGGCAGTGTCAAATGGACGCGGAAACATCTCACGCAGTATGTCATCACTATTCGCTCGTATAGTTTTTCCTTCTCTGATTACCTGGCTAAGCATGGTCGATTTGCTGATGTCAATCCTGTACTGCTCCATGCTCATACCAGCGGCCTTTTCCATTGCTTCTAGTACCGGTGATTCGAGGGATGAATGAAGGACTTTTAGATATGAGCCATCTTCCGTCAGTAGCAGGACCGTGCCGAGGTAGCGTCCAGATTTGGCGAACTCGTCGCTTACAGTCTGGAATATCACGGACTCATCTCGTAGGCCGTGTATCTTCGCAGATATGTTTTCCGTGAGATGGATCGTATCAACAAGATCAAGTAGGGGTTTATCCTTTTCTTCTTCCAATATGGCCTTTCCTAGTAGTTTTTGCCAATTTGCGTTCGATCATGCAATATCGTGTTACGCATCGAATACTTGGTTATTAAGAGAATAATTCCCTCAATCGTCCAACGATCATTATAGGACTGAAGGGCTTGGTGAAAAATTCATCAGCTTTGCTATCCATGGCCTTCGCTCTATCTATTCCCTGTCCTTTGGCGGTTAACATGACAATGTGGATGTCACTCGTTTTCGGATTTGCTTTCAGTTCCTGGCATACTTCATAACCGTTTTTTTTGGGCATCATGATATCAAGAAAAACAATATCCGGTTTGAAGTCATTGATCTTTATTAATGCCTCTTCCCCATCTGCCGAGGAATCAGTGGCATAGCCTTCTTTGCTTAAAACAAACGTCAAGGACTTGACGAGGTTGGGATCATCATCTACTATTAATACTTTTTTTTGAATAGCCATTGATCGTGTTCCTGTATCTGGCTGCTAGCTATGTCACCCATATATATCACCAAAATACGATGGGTGTCAAGGTGAAAAACACGCATGTTTCAAACGGTGAAACGCGGTTGACCGATGATCGTTAAATAGGATATGATTTGTTGCAGCGAAATATACGGAATGCCGAAATATTTGTTTTATAGAAAGTATGAGTGAAGACAAATCGATCTTGACGGAACAGCTTCTTGATTTAACCGAGGAGCTATTCCATGTTCTTGTCCCCGGGCTATCGCTCGATGTACTCTCTTTGGACATGACCGTCGCACAGATGAGGGTGATGTTTACATTACGGTCTAAGGGGCCCTGTTCGATGAGCACAATTGCCTCAAATTCAAATGTCGTACCTTCAACTGCAACTGGTATTGTTGATAACCTGGTTTCCAAAGGCTTGGTTATACGTGAAGACGATAAAAACGATAGAAGACGGGTGATATGCAGGTTATCTGATGATGGAAAGGTCATGATCGATGGAATATGGACTTGGGGAAGATCTCAAATAGAAACATTATTGGATCATTTGACTCCTGAACAACTTGGAAATGGGTGTGAGGTAGTGAAGGCCCTTATTGGTTTACAAGATGGCTAATCCCTCGGAGAGAGAGATTTATGAGGAACAGCAAATGGTTGTAGTTGGGGAAGGAACCAGCAAATGGATTTGACGAATATGCCTGGCAATTTGGCGATATTTGTAGAGAGGAGATCGATCCTCCTGATTATTATTGGTGTAATTATCACGGCATTATTGGCTCCGGGGGTACTATTTCTTGAAACTGAAACGGGCTTTGATACTATGCTTCGTCCTGGTTCAGTCATCTTTGATGATTCCAAAGAATATGAAGAGCAATTTGGCGCTGAAACAACAATCGTTCTGATCAAGGCAAGCGTAGAGGATGTATTCACCAGCGAAAACTTGAAAATAATACAGGAATTTGAGCAGCAGTTTTTGGCGGATGAGAGAATCCAATCGATTATCAGTCCGGTTACTGTCCTGGAGCTGGCAAGTCTGGAAGCTATCAAGCAGGGTGCTAATCTGGAATTCGATGATCCTCTGCTAATTAAAGGGGTTCTGGAAGATGATAGAAGCCGAGAACAAATGGATCCATTACTCCCTGATGATAACCATGTAATGGTCAGTGTAAGACCTGTAGGAGATCTTAGCTTTGAGGATTCGTTGCAAGTAGTATTGGACATGGAAGAATTCTTTCGCGATCCGGAACATCAACTGGAAAACGTAAATGACACCAGGGTCATAGGCGAAGTTGAGATGATAGAAGAGATCAGCAAAAGCATCTCGGACAATCTAACCTGGTTGCTGGGACTATCTATGGGGGTAATGGCTGTCATTCTGATACTTATGTTTCGTGTTAGATGGAATTTACTTTCCCTTTTCATGGTGGGGATAGCTGCATTGTGGACATTTGGTATGATGGGGTATATAGGCGTAGACCTTTCAATGACAAGTATGGCAGTTCTACCGGTACTGATAGGTATTGGAATTGATTATTCCATACAGTTTCACAATCGATATCAGGAAGAAGTTCTGAGGAGAAAATCTGTTCGCAAGTCGATAATCGCCTCAGTTACCTATATGTTTCCAACTGTGGCAATTGCACTGGTAGCCACAGTGATCGGCTTTATTACGCTTTTTATATCAGAAGTTCCCATGGTACAGGACTTTGGGAAAATACTGGCCGTTGGAGTGATAACGTCATTCTTCATCGCATTATTTCTTCTTCATAGCATTGTCCATACTGTGGACAAAAGACTACCGGCACAGAAATTGGGGGAAACATCTAGGTCAGCTACCCTTCTTTTTGAACGGCTGCTGTCAACAGGGGCCAGAATTTCACTAAAATATCCAATCCCTATTTTACTTATTGCAGTATTGCTTGGTATAGCTGGAGGAATTGCAGATAGATGGCTACCGTCAAAAGTTGATCATGAAGAAATGATGCCTCAAAACTCAGATACATTGAAGGACATAAGGTATCTGAGAGATATTACTGGCTACGAAGGTGAACTTCGCTTTATGGTTAAAGCAGAGGATGTAACATCGCCTGATTTTCTTAAATGGATGAAAGTATTTCAAGATCAGATGGTTATCGACTTTTCAGATCGAACAGCAATCGCTATGGTGTACAGCCCCGCGTCGATCGTAGGCGGCAAACACGACGGGATAATACCTGATGAACAATCAGAGATTGACGCTTCATTTGAAAACACTCTTGGCGTATATGTAGATCAGCTCATCTCCAGTGACAAAATGATAGCAAGCCTCTCATTTGGAATAATGCATATGCCAGTGGAAGATATTCAGGAAATGAAAGAACACATAATGAAGAATGCCAATCCACCTGATGGTGTAAACATCGCGCCAGTGGGCAATATGGCCATGGGGGCGGCTGCAGTTGAAGCCATGGTGGGGAAAAGGGTTCTCATGAATGGTTTGTGTATGGCTGCGATATTTGTGATTTTGCTGATGGTGTATCGGCGGTTCACGAGAGCTCTGTTTACGATGATACCGGTTGGAATCGTCATAGGATGGACCTCACTTTGTTTGTATCTCGTGGACGTTCCTCTTAACACGATGAGCGCCGTTCTGGGTGTACTTGTCATTGGGATTGGCACCGAGTTCATTGTGTTGCTCCTTGGTAGATACGAAGAGGAGAGGAAACATAGAGACGAGACACCCCATGATGCCATGGTAATTGCCATATCGAAAACGGGACGTGCCATCGTTACAACAGCATTAACTACACTGGGCGGTTTTGGGGTTCTGATAGTATCCAACTTTGTCATGGTGCGTGATTTTGGTATAGCTACTACCTTTAGTGTTGTTTTGTGTCTAATAAGTTCAATGGTGGTAATGCCGCCACTGGTTGTGTGGTGGGATACCAGGATTGCCCACCGATTGCCCGATAACCTGTGAAGCAACACATTTATACCCCTTCAAAATGTGATTGAAAAACGTGGTTAGCAACTATGTTTTTCAGTAATGCTCCAAATGTTATTCCGTGCTTTCGTGATCTCCGTATGTTAGCGCGATATTCACCCTTTCCATCAACTTCACTAGATCGTAACTGTGCTGCAATTTCCTTGGACTGATGTGGAAACTGTTATTTAAGCCATTTATAGAGCTGCCAGTAAAGCTACTGCTATTTCCGTTCACTTTGGCTCGTTTCATCATTACCCGATCGTGGATGTTCATTATCATGGCCATTGTGACCACCGCTTTTCTGGTGTCTGGAGTTGGCCTCCTCGAAACGAAAGGTGGATTCGATACCCTTGTCGCTTCTGATTCCAGAGTTTTCAAGGACACAGAACTATTGGAGGGCGAATTTGGGTGTTCAGGTGGTTGGCATTGGTACAGAATTTATGGTATTGATACTCGGAAGATATCAGGAAGAAGGAAAAGTGGGGGGCAAACAGCCGAAAGCGGCAATGGTGACTGCCATCTCAACTACAGGGCAAGACATGGCCACAACGGCGCTTGCGACACTCGGTGGATTCGGCGTGCTGATATCATCCTATTTCGTGCTGATCAGGGATTTTGGGGTTGCGACAACAATCGCGGTATTTCTTTGCCTGTTAAGTTCGATGATAGTCATGCCGCCGCTGATCGTCTGGTGGGACAGACACGTGGCACTACGGCTGCCTTCCTGGCATTTCAGACTGTGCCACAGTCTGAAATGCCAATCAAATTACCATGTCATTGCGAGAAAGAGATACCGCCGATAGCG
The DNA here is from genome assembly GCA_018657655.1 of Chloroflexota bacterium. GTDB lineage: Bacteria > Chloroflexota > Dehalococcoidia > SZUA-161 > SpSt-899 > JABMQN01. The sequence goes on from JABHWQ010000466.1 coordinate 7,443, forward strand.
GTGTATGTATAGAAGAAACTTAGTGATATGTCATTCTGATAAAAATCAGAATCCAGCGGGGCGATGAGCAGAATGGATTGCGGATCAAGTCCGCAATGACATGATTGAATTGCACAGAACATTCTGATATCGAAGAGCATTCCGGTAAGTGTCTGAGTAGCCAAAGCGTGGAAATTCCCCTTTGCGAAAGGGGGAAAGAGGGGAACTAGATGAGATCGCCACGTCGACTGCGACTCCTCTCGATGGCATTATGACACAGCCTGTTTTGTTTAGAGATGATCTTTAACCATCAGAAAGTTGAAACTGGCTCATGGATACCGAATACTTCCCGGAAAACGTCGCATATCTCCCCGAGTGTGGCATATTCGCGAACTGCCTCGATGATATATGGCATAACATTTTCGGTCCCTTCGGCGGCGCGCTGCACTTCCATTAAAGTGCGCTGCAC
>JABHWQ010000370.1 GCA_018657655.1 Chloroflexota bacterium
CGTAGAGACCTATATGCTTGGATGATGATGCGGGACGGCAAATACAAATACATTCGCCATTTCAAAGACAACGTCATTGAGGAACTCTACGATCTGGAAAAAGACCCCGATGAGCTGAACAACCTGGCCGTGAACCCTGAGTATAAGACGAAACTGACCAAACTCAGACTCAAAGCCGTTGAAGAATTCCGGAAGAAGGATGGCGACTTTGTTGACCACCTGCCGGAGCCCAAAGGATGATAGTTCGATAACAGGTAACTAGTCCGTAAAACTATTTACCTGGCACCGTTCCCGTTCGTTGATTCTAAAGATTTATGACCTACCTCATCTGGACATCAGAAAACGGCTATAGTACGCACTACCGGGAAGAGCCGAAATTCTCTCCCAATCTTTCGCCTTATTCTTTCGCCATAATTACATCCATGACAACAGATGTCATTTTATCTATTTCATCATCTGTCAACTTGTCGAATAAGGGACGCTTACTCTTCGAAAGCCGGCCTCGGTTCTGAAGGGACAGACGGATAAATAAATCAAGCTTTCTATCCGGCATGTCGACTATTTCGCGCATGCGAGTTTTAGACTGATCAAAGGCATCCAGATACTCCAATTCATCAAGAAACTCAGTTTCTATTGTATCTCTCACGAATTCAAACAGGCCTTCAGCCTGCTGTGTCATATCCTGATAACGATAGAACCTGGCCGTATCATTTAGGACAGCCATTTCGCCCTTGTCATCAACCGAGTATTCAACATGCTGCATGATCTGTCTGGAAAAACACTCTAATGTTTTATCATACCTTGTCATATTCTTAAGCATTGTCGCGGATACCGGAAAAATAAGTCCTGAGGGAGCGAAATGCTTCTTTGCAAGAACATGATGTATCAGATACCTGTGAAGACGACCATTGCCATCATCAAATGGATGCAGAAAAACAAAACCATAGCCTACAGTTGCCGCTGAGACAACCGATGGGATATCCGATGCTATCATATTATTTGAACACTGAATCCAACCAGCCATCATTGCCCCGATATTCTCAGGTTTTGGCGAGGCATAATGAATAATCTCGCGGGATGGTGCAACGCTCTGGCCTACATAGTTCTGAAAATTCCGGTAAGTATCGAGTGCAAATCGCTCGTCAACGATTTCCTTCTGCAATCGCACCACCTCAGCCTCAGTTACAGATGCTCCTTCTGCCCGACGAAGCAACTCAACAAAACGTGCAGTTCGACGTTTGTCGGGATGCTCACGCTCTATCTCAAACGACGACTTCGTTTCCTTCGCAAATAGGTACTGCGTCGCACGGTAAAGTAACTCTTCCGAATACTCACTTAGCATACTGCGGGCACGCTCATCCAGCTTCATAGAGTCGAACATATGCAGTCGCTCAGTCTTCCGCACCAAAGGACAGTAGTCGGCTGTTCCCGGGAGATTGCAAAGCACCCGCTGACGCCTGACTTTTTCAGCCAGCGGCTCCTCAACAACGTAGTACTTTTCAGAATCAAGAGCCGAAATATAGTTCCCAGTTTTAAGATTATCCAGAGGCAATTCCTGACCTGTTAGCCATTCATAAAAAAACCAGGTCAGCCGCGTATATCTTCCAGTTGGGCGTGTTTTGATAAACTGAACAAGATCTTCGGAATCTATTACACCGAAAAGAGCTGATAAAACCTCCAGATTGACACCTTCATATTTGAGTGCAAATGTAAGCTGATCACCCAGCTCATCACCTGGATCATAGCGCGGTGGATATATCGAGGTCGTAAGGTTCTGCTCAACATGTGTCTTCCGTTCCCCTCTAGACGCAAGCCATGACTCACACCATGGGCTCAATACATCTAAACTGTATCGCTTGATCAGCTCACTGTAGCCTAATGCCTTTAAATCCTCGTTCATTCGTGCTCCTGACATGCAAAACGATTATTCGGCTTGCAAAACAAATATATATCCTCAGTCACCTCTTAAAGCACTTACATGCCTTGCATAACACTTACAATAAGCTATAGATCTAGAAATACTGTTACAAGCTAAATCTGACATAAATACGAGCCTCTTGCAAAACCAGGGGGTTTGCAAGAGGCTCGATTAAGTTGAATTTTAACGTAGCTGCCTTTGCTGGATAACATTTTGTAGGGATTCTTTAGAACTCGTTTGAATGTGGCAACCGCTCTGGAGAGCAGTTGTACGGTTTCTCTTGTTATTTTATTCAATAATTCGAGGTGTCTGTCTTAATATTGAAGGTTTCGTCGGCTCCGCTTTACTATGTTTAAGGAGTTCATTTAACTGCAAAAAGGATATATTGGATATTATGAAGAAAACAATTCGTACAATCAGTGCTATAGGGATGCTGTCCGCTGTTGGGCTGGCGTTTGTAACGCCCTTGCACGCAGAACCCCAAAAGCTCAGCGAAAAGGCCGGCGAAGAATCCATTGTGAGGGTCATGACGTACAATGCCTGTCGTGGCGGGACGTATCAGGGGCAACCCTTATCCCAATCGGCCAAGATGATCCAGATGGCAAAGGCGGACATCGTTGGTCTGCAGGAGATCGGAGAGAATGTCCCGAAGTTGGCGAAGTTGCTGGGTTGGAATCACTGCGGCCCCTTCCTCACGCGTTATGAAATTATCGAGGAGATAAAAGGTGTTTCCAGAAGGCCGTCTGACGGCATGAAGGTCAGGCTGCCCTCAGGCCAAGAGGCCTATGTCTTCAACAATCACC
>JABHWQ010000438.1 GCA_018657655.1 Chloroflexota bacterium
CTGAGTCTGGGGAGCTGGGCCCTGAAGGATATCATCTCAAACACTCTGAAGCCGGCGGGGAAACGAGAACTTGTGGACTTTGTTCGGTGAAGAGAAGGGATGAGCATTCTCAGGGCCTGTCGTGCTGTCGAGATGAGTTATGGTCTACTGTTATTAGCGGAACTCCGAGCTGGATCAACCGGTCATCGAGGCACTTCTGGCGCTGGTGGACCGGCTGCAGCGTATATCAGGTAAGGAGAGAAATGGATGATACGTTTTACAGGATTCTCGTTTCTACTTATTTTATTGATAATGACATTAGGGATTGTGTCCTGCAATTCTAGCACAGACCAAACTGAAATATCAGATAATGAAGTTACCTTTATGGACTCGCATCTGGAAGCAGCGATCAGGGATGTCATTGACAAGCCCGCGGGTACCATCTATGCCTCAGATTTAGAACAAGTTACTATGCTTCAAGCCTTTGACATGAAAATCTCCGACTTGACCGGGCTTGAACATTGTACTGCACTCACTATGCTCACTATTGGGAACAACCAAATAAATGACCCCTCACCACTGGCGTCTCTCACAAATCTGAATATGCTTGACCTTAGCAATAACCAAATAAGTGACCTGTCTTCGCTGGCTGATCTGAAGAATCTTGTCACATTGCGGCTTGATTGGAACGAGATTACGGATATCTCCCCACTGAGTTCCCTGACCAAGCTCAGATCGCTAACTCTTAATAGTCGCCCCGGCAGTAATGAAATACGTGATATCTCCCCACTCGCCTTAATTGAGAGCCTTAGGGATGTTAGTCTTTGGAATAACCAAATAAGTGATGTCTCCCCACTCCTTTCCCTTCCAAATCTGGAAATGGTCATGATATTGCAAGGGAATCCTCTCAGTCCCACATCCCTGAAAGTTCACATTCCTCAGATGGAGGAGAGAGGAGTGCAGGTTATCTAGCAGGGTGCTGAAAAAGGAGCCAAATGAATCGACTCGCGATCAGATTTCAGATGGCTGCTGAAGCTCAAATTGTTTTTCACAGGACTTATTCAGCGACTCCTTATAAAAGGTGGGATTTGCTACCAGTGCTATATGGGACTATGGTTTTGAGTTCCTGCTCCCAAAGGCAGTGCAAACAGAATTTTATCCCTCTGAGATAAAGTGCTAATCATCGCATCTCGGCGAAAGCGCCTAACAGAATTTCGATTGACTCACCATGATTTTGTGCTACAGCGTTCAAAGCCTGAATGAGTCGGTTGACGGGCTGCAATTATTGCTAAAACGAACGCCGGCATAATGGCAACGGCCGAAAAGGGTGATATGCTATGGCAACCCAATGATTCGGGTGACCGGCAAATTGCCTTGATAATGGACCGCTTGCGTGCCGATTATCGCGGTTATTTGCCGAGTCGACTCGTTGGGTTGCCATTCTTTAAGAGCCGACGTCATAAGCCACTATTCCAAGGATGAGTGAAATGGCCCCTGCTAAGAAGAAAAGAACCGTATGAAAATAGCTTTTTACGTTGTGTTCCCAATCTTGCTTATGACGTTCGGCAGTTCCCATTGAACTTACCGAACGAGAGTATTGGTATATAAAATCGCCAGATCCTAATCTCGACCCCTTATAAAAAAGGAAACTAATAATGATTAGAATTACACCTCCAATGGTCAGGCAATTACTTAAATCTGAAACCGTGTGGGACGTTTTAAACCACCAATACACCAACATAAAAGGGATAGCTATAGCATCCATGATGAGCGCCTTTTTTAGGAGATTAAGAATTCCACTTAGAAGTTCTGCTTTAACCATGATTATATTCCTCCTACATATTTAACCTTGTCGGCCCAACGCTGGAATTAAGGAGCAGCAAGGGTGCCAGCAGAACTACCCTTTGCGCCCACAACCTTATGCCATTGTAGCAAAACCTTTGAGTTAAGACCAACCGTCTATCGGGCGCAAAGTTGAAAATGTATGACCTCCGGGAATGAGCCAAGGCTCAAGGGAGAGCGCCGCCCCTTGCTGTCGCCTTGAATGACTTGTTATGTGCCATTCTGTAGATTCATTTTGGTCGTTTCGTTAAGCCTCCCCTGTAGAATAGATAGTTTACTTTGATTGCTTTCCACATAGTCCAATGCAAACACGGAAGCACAAAGAACACCTGTTGTAAGGAGAGTGAAACAGAGGACTGAAAAAATGGCGTGTATAGCATACTTATGATGTTCGAGATTTCCTCCAACCAGAACTTCAAATTCCTTATTGCCATTTTGAGGGTGTACTGTATAGTTGAGACTCGCGAGATTAGCATGTGTGATATCGCTGAGCCACTTATATGCTATGGTGTAGGTATCATCGGGCATTGGACGGCTGACAATAACGTCTAGGATTTCGACTTCATCAAGCTTTTCAAGTTCTTGCCTTACCCACACAGGTCTAAAACTCTCCCCTTGAGACCATCGTTCAAACAGTTCTCCGGTTGTGTCCAACGTGCATAATTGAAGCAACAATAGGGTCTCCAAACCATTTCTGGCACTGAGAGCTGCATCGATGACCAGTCCACGTTGGGCCAGAACGAAACTGCTGAGAGAATGATTCACGCCTTTTGATAGCAACAAATAGGCGCAATTTTCTGTGAGTCGACGCTTTCCTGAGATTGCTTCGAGGATTTCACCCATTGACTGTAAGATATCCCCGTAAATCAATTCCCAAGAGGCGTGATAAATAGAGAACCGTTTTGAACTTTCGTTCCAGTGACTATTGATATTCTCAAGTGTCAGATTCAGCATGTTGTTTCACCGATGAGAAGGCACATAACGTCCGAATTAACAGGCTGCAATGGCATATGCCGGATTGGCTTGGCGGCAACCCGTTTATTGCCTAAGATTATAGCAGAGATTACGGATTGCACGCCATACCTGTTATTAACCTCTTGCCGCCAAGCTGATTGAAAACCAATAACGGAAGCGGACCCAGGCCCAAGGAAAGCCGCCCATTGCAGTCGTAGTTGAGACGGTATGCTAGAAATAGGCCAAGTTTTCAAAAGATGATCTCCCTTCTTAGAATAAGGACAGGTAAACCCAAATAAAAG
>JABHWQ010000280.1 GCA_018657655.1 Chloroflexota bacterium
GAGACCGCTCAATATGCCGATGTGGTCCTGCGAGCTGCCAGTTTTGCTGAGAAGGAAGGGACTTTCTCCAACACGGAAAGACGGGTGCAACGGGTACGAAAAGTATTGGAACCCGTCGGCGATTCGAAAGCAGACTGGGAAATAACGTGTGAAATCGCCCAAAAGATGAGTGCCAAGGGATTCGACTTTGCCACTGCCCAGGATATCTTTACTGAGATTGCCAAGGTAACGCCTTCGTATGCCGGCATAACTTTTGAAAGGCTAGATATCGAAGGTGGTCTGCAGTGGCCTTGCCCGAATAGCGATCACCCCGGAACCAAATATTTACATAAAGGCAATTTTGTTCGCGGCAAGGGCAATTTTGTGGCCCTCTCATACAGACCATCTGACGAGCAACCTGATAGCGAGTATCCATTAATCCTCACTACAGGCAGGAGCCCATATCACTATCATACCGGCACCATGACCCGGAAGGCCAAAGGACTTAATATGCTTGGTCCTGAAGAGTTGGTGTGGATTCATCCTCAGGATGCACAGTCTCTGGGAATCGTGGATGGCGAGATGGTGAGAGTGACCTCAAGGCGAGGTTCCGTGGAGGCAAAATCCAAAGTAACCGCAGAGTCACAGCAAGGTGTTGTCTTCATGACGTTCCACTTCGCAGAAGCTTCGGCAAACATATTAACCAATCCCGCCACTGATCCTGTAGCCAAGACCCCGGAATTCAAGGTCTGCGCGGTGAAAGTGGAAAACACATCGGAACCGGTATCAGATGCTGCAGAGGCCTCTATCGAGGAATCAACTCCAGTAGAGGCATCGCCGGCTGCTGAGCCCCCGACTGAACCGGAAGCAGCCGCAGCATAGTTTGTTTAAGGAACAAAGTTTTAGGAGTAGCTTATGTACAAAATAATGCACCGGGAGGACCTGACTCCTCAAATCCATCTTTTTGAAATCGAAGCTCCGGCAGTGGCTAAAAAGGCCCAGGCGGGACAGTTCGTGATCCTGATGGTGGATGAAAAAGGAGAACGTTTTCCCCTGACAATCGGTGGATGGGATCGTGAAAAGGGTAGTGTGCCCATCGTCTTCATGGAAGTTGGTAAGACCACTCGCAAGCTAGCCAAGCTCAAAGCAGGTGATTCCATTCATGCCTTCATTGGACCTTTGGGAATACCAACGCATACCGATAACGTCGGTACTGTCGTTTGTGTGGCTGGCGGGTTTGCCACCGCTATCGTTGTCCCGGTAGCCCAGGCATTGAAAGATGCTGGGAACAAGATTATTTCGGTCATGGGCTTCCGAAACAAGGATCTGATGTTCTGGGAGGACAAGCTCAAAGAAGTCAGCGATGAATTGATCATCTGCACCGATGACGGCTCGTACGGACGCAAGGCCCTGGTTACCGAACCTTTGAAAGAAATCCTGGAAGCCAACAAAGACGTCAAGCTGGTAATCGCTATTGGACCGACCATCATGATGAAGTTTGCCTCCCTGACCACTCAACCATTTGGAGTTAAAACTCTCGTCAGTTTAAACCCGATAATGGTCGATGGCACGGGAATGTGCGGCTGTTGTCGAGTGGCCATTGGGGATGATACCAAGTTTGTTTGTGTTGACGGCCCCGACTTTGATGCGCATCAAGTTGATTGGGATGTGCTTATGGCTCGCCAGAAATCCTATTGCGATGAGGAGAAGACTTCCGTTGATATCTGGGAAGACTATTGTCGAACCCAGATGGGAGGTAAGGCATAATGGCTGACAAACCGAAAATTAACTTAAACCGCATCAAGATGCCCAAACAGGAGCCTGAGATAAGGGCACACAATTTTGATGAAGTCGCTACCGGATACACTTTGGAAATGGCCAAAGAAGAGGCTGGACGTTGTATCCAATGCAAGAAACGAAACTGCGTTGCCGGATGTCCGGTGAACGTCAATATCCCGGAGTTTGTCATGGCTTTGCGCGATGGCGATATGTGGGGAGCTGTTGACCAGTTGAAGGCCAACAATGCTTTACCCGGTATTTGCGGTAGAGTTTGTCCGCAGGAATCCCAATGCGAATTCGTATGTACTTTAGGCAAGAAGGGCGCCCCGATTGCAATTGGCAGGCTGGAGCGCTTCGTGGCAGACTGGGAGTGTGATCAATCCGATAAACCCAAACCACAGATCGCTCCTTCCACTGGTAAAAAGGTAGCCATAGTCGGGTCCGGCCCTGCCGGATTAACTACCGCTGCTGATCTGGCCAAACTGGGGCATCAGATAACCCTGTTCGAGGCCCTACACGTTGCCGGAGGAGTGCTCATGTACGGCATCCCGGAATTTCGTTTACCCAAAGGAATCGTCCAGGGCGAGGTTGACTATGTAAAAACGCTGGGAGTGGATGTCAGGCTAAATTCGGTTATAGGCAAGATCGATACTATCGATGAGCTTTTAGCTGATAGCTATGATGCCATTTTCCTGGGCACCGGCGCCGGATTGCCGATGTTCCTGGGTCTTCCCGGAGAGAATCTCAATGGCATTTATTCCGCCAACGAATACCTCACTCGAACGAATTTGATGAAAGCCTATCTCTTCCCCGAATACGATACGCCGATCAAGAAATCGAGAAGGGTAGTTGTTATCGGTGGCGGCAATGTAGCGATGGACAGTGCCCGCTGTGCCATGCGTCTGGGCGCTGAGGAAGTTTATATCGTCTACCGTCGTTCTCGTGAAGAACTGCCGGCCCGCGCAGAGGAAGTGGAAAATGCTGAGGAAGAGGGTATCATCTTCAAACTTCTCACCAATCCCAAGCGGTTCATCGGTGATGAAAATGGCTGGGTGACCCAGATGGAATGCCTCGAGATGGAACTCGGTGAACCGGATGATAGCGGCCGACGTCGGCCTATCGTCAAGGAAGGCAGCGAGTTCTTGATTGATGTAGACACCGTTGTGGTGGCCTTGGGGACTACCCCCAATCCACTCATTCCTTCAACCACTCCGGGCCTCGATACAACTAGGAAAGGAACCGTAGTAGCGGAGGAAGAGACGGGTAAAACGGTCAAGGATAAAGTCTGGGCAGGTGGCGACCTGGTGACAGGCGCTGCTACCGTTATCAGTGCCATGGGCGCAGGTAAGCGTGCTGCGGCAGCAATCGATGCTTATCTGAAAGGCTGAAGGGTCTTTATTTAAAATTCATATAGATACCCTCACTTTTATGAGTGGGGGTATTTTGATATACTGTGAGCGATTAATCGGAGGTGAGTACTATGAGCGATTGTCCATGTGGGTCAGGCCAGGCATATACGGAATGCTGTGAACTCGTAATCAAAGGTGAAAAAACAGCTGAAACAGCCGAGCAGTTAATGCGCGCCCGGTATTCTGCGTATGCTAATGCAGAAACCGATTTCCTCTCGTCATCTCTGCACCCCGATCAGCGTGAGGGACATGACTCGAATAGCACTCGTGACTGGGCTGAAAATTCAGTTTGGCATGAACTCGAAATCATCAATACTCAGGATGGTGGCCCAGACGACACCGAAGGAGATGTAGAATTCAAAGCCACCTTCACATATGAAGGGATCAAACAGACTCACCATGAACTCGCCCACTTCCAAAAAGAGGACGACACATGGTACTTTGAAAGCGGCGAGGCCATTACCCCCAAACCATTTGTTAGGGAGGCCCCCAAGGTAGGTCGCAACGAACCCTGCCCATGTGGTAGCGGTAAAAAGTATAAAAAGTGTTGCGGTAAATAGACGCAGTCACCCATGAGGTAAGCTTAAAGAAGTGGACACCAAAGTCGGATAAAATAAAGAGGCGGAGGCGTTCAGATGAAAGGGATTCCCCAGGGAAGATACACGAAGGAGTTTCGGGAAGAAGCGGTGAAGCTGGTAACGGTGCCTCATTTATTATGTATCAGCAGGCGGCTACTACGCCTGGTGTGAGAGACCGCTATCGAAGCGGACTCGAGAGGATGCGCGACTGGAACTTGAGATCAAGGCTGCGCATACGCTGCAAACAGACGACGAAGTTCAAGATCACCACTGAATAAACTCCCCCGCCAC
>JABHWQ010000284.1 GCA_018657655.1 Chloroflexota bacterium
ATTTCTCGCTTGATTTCAAGCCCGATCACAAGGAAGAAGATGGCCATGAGGCCGTCGTTGATCCAATGGCGCAAATCCATATCAATCGTGTGGTCACCGATCGAGATACCCGCGGAGGTATTCCACAAATCGAAATATGATTCTGGCCAGGGGGAATTTACCCACAGCATAGCAAAAAGAGCAGCAGCAAACAGAAGTAAACCACCGTGGGCTTCCTTTGCTAGGAAGCTCTCTATGACGACAAAAATACGTGATTTCGTCTCATTTCGCGTTTTGTCTTCATGCTCGAAATGTTCATTGCTGTTGAACCGCATCATTTCCCCCCAGGAAAAATGAAAAAGGCGCGGTTTTGCGCCGCGCCTTTGTGGATTCTTGGTCTGTTCACGCTCTTACTCAAACATGAACAACACCCCTACGCAAACGCGGCGTTGGCGGGTAATTCAGGCAACATTCAGAAAAGGCAAATTTACGTAAATATCTATCCATGGTGACGCTCATTGTATCAAATTGCTTAGGGTGTGTCAAGCGAAATTACGCGTGTGGGTGGTCTTCAACGAGGCATTCATTCATTGACTTAACACGCCATATTGGTCACAAAACAAGTGGTTTTGGAGCGGTAGCATATTTGATCTTTGGTTGGCTTCGCGACGCCCCCTTTTGGAGTGCCGAATGAACGGTGTGCTATATATGCCAGTACATTCGCAATGCGTATCGTGACACTACTGGCGTAGAATGCAACGGTGACTGGCCGAAGCTTTTGTCTACGGACAGCCCTCACACCTGCCAGGAATATGACCATCAACCGAAAGCTTCGTCAGAGACTGGTTCATTCTATGAGCAATTCGTTCCCTGGACTGCATGAGTTCCACGATCTCCTGCGGTAGACGATCCACAAGTGAGAACTCGGTGTTAACCGAGACTTGTTGGCCAGCCTTACTGGCTGTGACCACAATATCTACCAAGCCGGAAGCCATGCTGGAGTCCACTATCCACACCCATGATACACGGCCATCCGAGTTAGCATATTTACCATCTAATCCCGTAGGTATTAATTGGCCACTTCCTCCTGAATACTTCAGCGTTATCGTACAATATGCATCTGGTGCTGTCATTGCACGTAATACGAAGAACTGCTTTCCAGTGTCTATCGTATCCACACTGATTATTTCAAGTGGCAAATCTGTACTTGTAGGAGTGGGGATTAGTGAAACATCAGTCGGAGTGACAGTGGGAGCAGGACTCTCCTCATTCCCGTTACATCCAACAACTAGTAGACCCAACAGAAAAATACACAGTAGTAATTGCTTCACATCAAAAACCGCCATTTTCGGTGTACTCACTATAGCATCCAAACTCGTACATTGCATCCCTCACATGGTTATCAGAATAATCGGGGTGAGAGATGATATCAGGTCAAAATATCGAAAATAAATACAGGCGGTTATAGCATTATAAAAGGGGGGGGGCTGACCGATTCCTACTTTATATGACGGTCCTCTTCTGACAGTCAATCCATCCTCTTGTACAGTCAACCTTACCAACCACACAGGCTGTGTCCTTTTCGTATTTTGTCCGAAGCTACACAGAGGCTTTCAATGCGAATTACGGCATGTTCTGAGTTATCTGGATAGGTGGTGCTAACCTCTTGACAGTTAAATCACCTTGTGATAGTATATCCTTAGTTCCTAAGGTAATATACCTAAAGGAGGGAGGTGTGAGAACAATTCGTATTTCTGATGAAGTTTGGGATAACATTGCCGAACGAGGAGTATTTGGAGAAACTCCAGATGACGTCCTAAGACGGGTTTTTGGCATCAAGAACAGAATTGGTGGTGACACACAAACTGGGAAGCCACGGCAGAGGTATGCAACGAACAAACTGACCTTAAGGGTAATGAATGATGAGGTTCTATCGTTGGTTTTTGCGGATGGGGCAAGTCGAGAATTTAGCCTTCCTCCTAAACATGATAAGGGAGCCATTCGAGATGTCTTGGACAATGCCATGAGTTTTGCAAAACAACACAATGCTACTGAGGGCCAACTTCAATATGTTAGAAAAGCTCTTACTGACAATGGATATCACCTGACGAAATAGGCGAGATTGAGGGCAAAAAGCTAGGGCATGATTGGGTTGTCTTGAGTCTGGACTATAAGAGGAAGAGGCAACCAAGAAAAAAAGGAGGTTTAAAATGAAAAAGTTAAGCAAAAGTGTTAAGCAAAATGTAAAGCGAAAAAATCGGTTGAGTGGAGCGGGAGAAGGGATTCGACCCCTCGACAGCCTGCTTGGAAGGCAGGAACTCTACCACTGAGTTACTCCCGCTTGGTTTGAATCAGGGTTACTATGGGTTAGCTCCCGATAGACCGGGAACTAACCCATTATTATATCACTGAAATACGGTAACTGCTAGCGTCCAACGGGTTTGAAATACGGGGCAACGCGCCTGCGGCCCTGTTGATCTGGCTGAACATCGCCAACAATCAACTCTACTTCCATACCGGTCTTGGCTTCATCAGGAGCGCATTCCAGTATTGCCGTCGGCATTCTCAGCCCATTGTCGAAATCGACGAGTGCATAGACCATCGGAGCCCGGCTCATCAGCTCCGGCGGCATCCCGGCATAGGCTGCCGTCCAGGAAGCGATAGTCCCTGTGCTGGGCATGTCCACCCATTCGTAATCGGTGGAAAGGCATTCGGGACAGAGTGTCCGTGGCGGCCATGGAATATGGCCACAAGCCTTGCACTTGGTCGTTACCAGCTTGTTCTCTTCCCTGAGGGCTTCATAGAAATAATAAAGCTTGGTAGTATCTTCGTATTGTTGCGCGACGAGATCCATCGCGGTGAAGTATTCCATCTGTTCTGCCATTATCATCTTCCTCCGTTTTCCTCTTTGGGCCTAGTGTTGGGTATCATCACTACCGAAAATGGTGACCATGCTCTGGGTACCCACACCACTCATCGTCTGACCTAACCCGATATTCGGCCTGGGCTCGACCTGCCGCTCACTGGCCTCACCTCTAAGCTGGAGATAAATCTCATGCGCTTGGGCTATACTGGTGGCGCCGAAGGGATGTCCGCATCCGATAAGTCCGCCACGAGGCTGGGTGACTACATCGCCAC
>JABHWQ010000361.1 GCA_018657655.1 Chloroflexota bacterium
CTGATCGTGCCAATAACCATTGTGGTTTTGGGAGTAGACTATGCTATTCAGGCATTATTCCGGTATCGTCAAGAACGAGACAAAGGATTTAAACCACCCGAAGCATTAGGTAATTCAACCTATCGTGTTGGCCGAGCATTGGTGCTGGCCATGGGTACTACGATAGTTGCCTTTGGCTCCAACGCTTCATCCGGCATAGAATCTGTGATTGGCTTCGCTATCGCGGCTTCATTTGCCATATTTGCGTCACTAGTGATTCTTGGCCTATTCGTACCGGCAGTCAATATGAAATGGCGAGCAAGTAGAAAAACCAGTGCAGAGCAACACGCCAAGGTTCGGAATGAAATGACTGGCGGTGGATGGCTGGGAAGATCAGTAATCGCTTTGAGCGACAGATGGTTTATAACCCTGCCCGTCATCCTCATCATAACCGCATTTGCAGGATGGGGATGGACGGAGGTAGAAACCAAATTCGATGCTAAAGATGCATTGAAGCCAGACTCGGATTTTGTTGTCAGCCTGGATAAGTGGGACGTACATGGGGCCGATATGGGCGGGGAGCCCTCATACCTCTATTTCGAAGGAGATCTCACTCAACAAAAATCGTTGGATGCCATCAAAGCAACAATTGATGAAATGGATGATAACCAATACATCGGTCGAAATCCAACTGATAATAGACCCAATGTACACGTACTCCTGCTTGAGCTCCTGGAGGTGGTGGTCGAAAACGATTACGTCCAGAATCAGATACATACAGCTTCAGGAGTAGAGATTACGGATATTGATGGAGACCTCATCCCTGATACACCGGACCAACTGCGAGCTGTCTACGATTACGTTCTGGAATATGGACTCCCTCAAGACGAAACTACGATGCGCTACACCACCAAGCAGATACCAGAAATGTTCGTTCAGCTTGATGCAGATACGAACAACTATGCCACTTTACTCTCCATTGGTATCCCAGGTACAAGGGAGCAGGAAATTAGCAGGAACGCTTCAACTGAGCTTAATCACGACTTGGATGCAGCACTCGCAAACGTTGACAGTATTACTCGTTACGGACTGTCTGGTTCAGCCGATGTGCGAGTGGTTCAGTTCGATGCCATTGCAGATGCCTTGAGCATGTCACTGATCCTTGCTATTGCCGCAGTGATCATGTTGCTACTTATAGTTTTCCGCTCGATAAGGTATGCCATCATAACGATCATTCCGGTAATTCTCGTGGCTTGCTGGTTATATGGATTCATGTATCTCGCAGGATACTCCCTGAATATGCTGACTGCTACCATAGCCGCAATATCTATTGGAATGGGCATCGATTTCTCCATCCACTTCACCGAGCGTTTTCGTGAAGAACTCTCTAATGGAAATGACAAGAGGTCCGCACTGCGTATCACTGCAGAGACAACAGGACTGGCATTGTTCAGTGCCGCGCTTACCACAGTTGTGGGCTTCACAGTGATAGCTTTTGCACCCATGCCTATGTTCTCCACTTTCGGAATCCTAACAGCTATCATGATTGCCCTTTCGCTGCTTATGGCTCTATTCGCACTACCTAGCCTGTTGTATGCGTTTGCGCCCAAAGCTTCTCGAAAAGAATAGCTTTCGATATGTTTTTATAGCTTTGGTTAGCTTCAACTTATGGCCTGAAATTTTGGGGGTTCTCCCCCAATCGAATCTTTGGGTTTACATGGTATTGAGCCTCATCCCCACACTATATACTGGGTATATCAACTCATCTCAGATAGTCCTGCCATTGATTATCATTTGATCACTTTGAGATAACAGTTATGAAGAAGACATGAAATTCTGAAAATTAATCCGAGCGGAGATCATTCTTTCATCACTTGAATTAACTGCCTCCGCAAGCTCCGAGAAAGGCAAACCGGAAGAAATTCCGGGACGCAAAGCCATGGGTCTAAGGTCCTTACGGATTATGACCGCCAGGCCGCCGAAAAGCGTACACTAACCTGACGCGTTATAATAGTGTACATTCGAGGGATGCCTTTCTAGGCATCCCTTTTTTTGTGCAACGTGGACGTTCTATAAATCGAAACATTGAGAGGAGACAATAGTACATGCCGATTGAAGTAGATGACCAAATTTTTTACAGACCAGCCGAAGCCTGTCAAATGGCTGGAATCAGCAGAAGCACCCTCCACCGCTGGACAAAAGAGGGTACTGTCCCAAAGTCAACACATAGAGACAGAAACGGATGGAGACTCTTCACCCAAAAGGATATAGCTGTGATCCAAACCGAAGCTACGCGAATCAATCAATAGTCTAACTAAAATGATGAGAGGAGATTAAAATGACATATCAGGACACTTCGTAGATAAAAAGTATAAAACCCATAACCTGAAATCACAACGAAAGGAGAACACAAACATGGCAAAAAACAGATCATTTTTCAAGAGTCTTCGCGGAAAACTCTCTCTGCAAATGTTACTCATTAGCCTTATACCGATAATCATCATTGGTTTACTGGTAAATCTTAGCATGTCTGACGCGGAGAATCAGGCTAGTGACAGTGTGGACGAAGCACGGGTTGCACTGGAGAGTGATACTATCGGGGCACATCTGGCAAAACAAGCCAAACAGATGTCGAATACAATGGAAACATGGATGTCTGCACGCTCGGCACAGGCACGAGCCTATGCCGTATCTCCCGTCGTTACAACGGTAGCTGCTGACGCGAGCAATGAAGTCTATGTTGGAGCAGCTAACACATTCCTGATGGACCAGTTGAGTATCAATCCCTATTTTGCTGTAGTCACCGTTACTGATGCTACAGGAATGGCTGTAGCCGGTGCATTCTCCGCACCTCAGTCAGACAGAACCATTATTCCTATGGCAGGGATCAGCCCTCAATTGATGGCTCCGCCCCCGGATGGCCCCGGCGGAATGCTGAGTTACGTTCCGTCATGGCAAGCTCTCATGGCCAGTGAATATGATACTTACATTAATGAGACCCCATATTTTGTTGAAGCAGCGGGTATGTATTTTGTTGATGTGACGACGAAAGTGAAGGATGCCAGCGGTAATGTTGTTGGTGCGGTAATAGCCTCAACAATTCAATGGCCTACCACAATGGGGCAGGCTTATGCCGGAATGTATCCTGATAGTGAAGTGTTGGTCTTCAACCGTGAAGGTGGAATTCAGTGCGATACGAGGTCGTGGGGATTGACAGCTACTGGCGTACAACCGGTTGAAGTGGATGCCAATGGCAACCCGGTGCAAAGGTGGTTCGATAATGATGCAGGCACTCTGACTTCGCCGGATAGTATCGTATGGACCGAATCCGAGAAAACGGTAAGGGATATTCTCCTAAACGCAGAAAATGAGATAATCAACAGCGGATTCTTCACAACCAGTGATGGCCAATACATCGTCGGTTACGCCCGAGATGCCAACAGTTCACTGTATTTCGGTGAGCAGACTATTGGGTATGCCGGTACCGGGCAACTGTTCATGATTGAGCAGCCTACGGAAATGGCATTTGCATCTCTTGACAGTCTGGAAACATTGGAGGATGACCTTGCAGATTCCACCAGCAGCATGACCGTCACCGTAATTGTGATACTTTTAATCGCTGCCATCATAGTCCTGGGCATAGCTCTGTGGATAAGCGGCAGCATCACCAAGCCGATTGCACAACTGAATGATGCGGCAGAGAAGGTGAGCATGGGCGACATGGATGTTGCTGTTACCGTCAAGTCCGATGATGAAATCGGTGATCTGGCCGAAAGCTTCGGTCGAATGGTTGCAGCAGTACGCTTTTTGTCAGAAGACGATGAGGAGAATTAAGCAAAATGGCATTATATGATGATGTAGTGAATCTATCCAAAACATACTTTGGACCGGCCGCAAAGAAATTTGTGGATCGGCAAATCAGTGGGAATCTAAAAATCGAATCATCCCAACTATCTCCTTCACACCTGGACGAGCTGGCCAAATGGTGCTATACCTCAGGCAAGTTGATGATCGATGATGCCAAGGCTCAAGAATTAAGCTCCAAAGTCAAGGCCCTGGCATAAAAATCCACGATAGTTAAATCGAATGGGTAAAATTGACGGGGTACCCTTTTAGGGTACCCCGTCATCCTGTTTAATATGCGAATTTGAAACTGAGAACAGTATCTATTCAATTCCAATACATCTCTATGCTCGATACTATGCCCATCGGTTCAAGTTTACTAGAACCCAGGTCCTGATCCAACTCCTCTAAATTGTCAGACCAATCTGCCAATTTCTCCCCCCAGGTATCCACTTGGGAATACGAATATGCGCCACCGCCTTCGTTGAATTCAGCCACTGCACTATTATATTCTCTGACTTCGATATTATAAGCTTCGATACTCGATTCATAAAACTGACGCCTTGAAGAGTAGTTTTCATAGTAACTATAAGCAAACATATTACCTGAGTATTGAACATACTTCAGTGACTGCCAGAATTCGCCTGGTTGCATATTGCAGTTGACATACTGTTCCTTCACCCCATCCAGAGCAATCGCTCCGTAAACCTTACCAACCTCCACATAGCCAATCGCATCATGTTGGGTATTATCCACATAAGCCAATCCTTCATCCACAGTATCGAAAGCGATCAGCGCATGCCCGGTATTACCTTCCCCAAATCCAATCGCAACGAAGGCCGCCCTGAAACCACGCTTTACAGAATTATCCCTAAGTGTAATTGAGAAACCTTCGCAGTCAAATTCGTCAGCAATGTATTCGTTCTCATTCGTGTCGTCTAGCTCCAGAAATCGTTTCAATTCCTGCCATGTTGGATTTTTTAGTGATGACTCCCCCTTAATCTGTAACAAATCCTGATAATCCGCCTGGAGTGCTTCCAATTCCTGGTGCATGACTTCATACTCGCTCAGTATGGAATCGTACTCATCACCCAGATTCTCAAGTTCCGCACGCAAATCGATACTATCCTTTTCCAGTGCAGCATTCTGAGTCTCGAGATCATCGCAATCAGACTCGGAGTTACATCCTCCCAAGAGCAATCCCGTTAATACCAGAACAATCGCCCCGCCGATTGCCATAGTTATCAACATATCTCTTCCCAAAATTGGTTTACTTATCAATCCTGCGGTGCCCCTATTCGGTTCAGTAATTGTGCCAGTTCATTCTGAAGTACATTGGGATTGCTCTCAAAAACCACACCGAGATAGCCCTGCCCAATCGTCCCGATAAAGTCCCTGGCGTATATGAGCAGCGTCTTCATACTCCGTTCAGCCTTTTCGATTTCTTCCAGTTCCTGCTCGGTAACTGCATCAGTGACAAAAGTATCGCGCATGCTCTTCAAACTGACCAGAGCTTTGGACAGATCATCACTATCAGGATCATCATCATTGGGCATCCGATCCGCGAATTCCTTACGTACAAGCTGAGTAATCCATGGGTCAGGTATGCCCTCGAACTCTTTCGCTTCATGCCCAAAACTAATAAGTTTTTTAAGTATAAACTCACGATCATTGAGTTCGAGATAATCAGCATGGAAACGCATGTAATTAAGGGCTACCGGAATGCTGATCGAATGAAATCCATCTTCTTCCGGCTCAAACAATCTCGTGACCGCCAGGATAGCATATCGCTCCAGCATTATTCGTATCCTGCTGAACAATTGTCTATTGCCAGATCCAAAACCGGCACCAGCGTTTTCCCCTATGCCCGCACAAAGCGCCATCGCCTCTTCGGCCTGGCATATATTCTCGGCCAATCCCTTGACCAAAATATCATCAAGGTCCCGTTTGATTTCTTCTCTGGAGTTCGCCATAACCCTGCCTTGACCTCCTGTAAATTTACAGAATACCGTGATTACTAAATAGCTGAAAGAATTATAACCTCAATGTACAAATCGTTACAACCGAATAGTGACACTCAAGACGATAACGATTTTCATCATGCGCATCGATGTCCCGTAAAAATGTGAGTATCCCCCCCATTTAATTGAGGGCTGGCACCGTTTTCAATCATGCGTTATAGTGCTAGTCTTAGAAATCCGGAGCAGCATGGTATCTCCCGAGTCGGGGGAGTGACCTATTAGTCTCCGACAAAGGCAAACCAGGAGAAATCCTGGGACGCAAAGCCTTGGACCTAAAGTCCTCTGGGGCTATGGCAGCCAGGCTACCGAAGAGTAAATTTCCGTTTTGGTCAGATCCCGAAGTCTTTACAAAGGGGATGCCTCGCAGGCATCCCCTTTTTTTAGTGTAATAGAGCAATAGGTCTGTTCAGCAACCAGATTTACTGCAAATAAATTCAAGAGTTAACGGGATATGTGGGATTGCATAAAATGCGGAACAATCATTGAAGATAAAAGTAGACACATGCTGGAAATGTAAAAATGTGCGAGACAACCCAAAAGATCAGTCCGCACATGAAACTGAAAGGTCAGATATCCCATCAGCAGAAAAGTGCCTGCGATGTAACTCTGCTATGGAATGCGTTGGTGTAAAAGACTTCCATGAAAGCACAGAGATGGCCAGATTACTGGGAGACCATGCAACATTTCCGGTGAACAGAGACCAGTTTGGGATAGGTGTATCAGACGTGTAGAAAAGTGGATTTGGATTTACACTTAGCTAGATTAGGCTCTGATTTCAGGCCGATTAAAAATCAACAACCGATCATCAGCCATCATACCACGCATAAGGGCTATCTGCTCTTAGTCTTTAGGAGAGAATATATATGGATGAATTGCTAATCAAAAACGCATTCACGTCAACAAAAGAAGAACACATAGCTATCCGCGAGGATGAAAATATCGCGAGCATATCCAGTTCCACCAACAACCAATCATTCAAGTTTGCAAACAGCGCATACAAAGTCTCGTTTAATACTGGCCTCAGCATGGAATTTATACAAAGCCCAAGATTCACAGTTGGCAATGCTATCTACAACATCTATGAGGATACCGAATGGCTGGGCAACATAAACAGAAAATCGCTTAAATCGGAATATGAAGTAGAAATAGATGGAACTAGATATTCTATCGGGATGGGTTGGGTTATGAAGAAAAACGTTGAGTATACCAATTACTTGGGGAACGAGATCGCAATCGAAAAAGGATTAGCTGTTTGGAAAATGCGTAGCGAAACCGAGATACAACCGGTCGATACGTCAGTCGCGTTGTTTATCAGAGCGATGTCTGAACTAAAACAATAGTCATCGTAGTATATTGTCTTCCCCATCTCGCCAACCCTCACGATATGCCTTATAGAACACTCTCGCCATATTTTCGAGATGCCCTATCCCCAGACTGGACCCTTGGCATGACGCCTCTGTAATCGCATTGGTGCAGTATCTGTGAGTGGCTTTGCGAGCCTCACAATCAACCTGGTTACCATTAATCCCAATACCCATATCATTAAAGAGCGAATCCAGCATCAGCGCTGAGGCAGCCTCTCCCGGCCTCCAACTGACAGGGTATTTCCTCGCAAGTGTGCGAACCATCGTACCTCCCTGCTATGCCGCACTTCTCAGATTACGTCCCTCTCAAAATCTCACGGCAATGCTTCTGTTTTGGGATGCTGAAAGATTTCGTCAATCTTTCATGGCAATAGCTTTACCCAGGCTTCGGATTATCTGAATCGCTTTGCTTCATCTGGGAAGCAAGTTCTTGGAGTTCCCTCAGGAAGTCATTGGTCTCTTCATCAGAAGAATACTCCGCCAAATCCTGGCCTCCCGCCAATCCCTTGGCAGTCGAACCAACACTACTGGAAGGCAACTCCCGTTGCTTCCAGTTCCTCGATTTCGTTAACCAATCACGTACACCCATTTATTTCTTGGGACGGAATGTTACTGCAGTTTGTTCCATTCGGTTCTGAGTGGAGCATTAGACCTCAGGGAAACACAATATCCGTCTGAACTTACTTGCCGCATGGCTCTGCACTCCGGTACGGTCTTGCACTCGCATCTCTGGGTCACAGTTCCGTGTGAAGAAACAAGCACCGTTTTCCATCTGTGGCGATGCATTCCGACCGATCTCTCTTCCTGCTGAGATATCATAATACGACCCCGCAAAATAGTATTCAGTTTTATTAGTTGACGAAACACCACACAGTTTTGTTCCATTGATTGGGTAAGGAGTAATATTCTGAACACAAAGAGCAGTATTCACCATATGGATCGAGGTGAAAAAAGAGGAAGAAGCACCTATAGATATGCAGGAGTAGTTACAGCATGACGAATCGATGGTAAAGTTGAAAATAGGGGGATACCAAAGCAAGGCCGTTATCACCCAACAAAAAAGCGCTCACTTGTGGAGCGCTTCTAATCCAAGAAGAAATGATAACAAAAAATACCAGGATATTGCTTCGTATTGTCTATACTATTCCATACAAACCAGAGTTATCCAATGCCTCATTATTGTTCGAACCAATACAGCTCAAGCTGAAACAAGTCTTGTTTTTACAGGCAAGGTGAGCAGAACTTTTTGTCATAAATTACGGTGACATTTCCACCGATGCCAGTCTTCTATACCGTTGGACAAAAGCCATGAGATCGCTTTCCTGAATGCGAGTGAACTTCCTGCCCCTTCTAATCACAGGTAGTTCACCTTCCCTCATGAGCCGGTACACAGTAGCTTCGCTGACTTTGAGGTTCCGAGCAACGTCGTCTATGGTCAATAACTTATCTTCCATGATCTTCCTCCAGTCCCAATACAACTATTACAATAGCTTGCTATAACCGTCAATAGTACTAACGTCCATAATGGTATAGGAAAAACTTCGGGCATACGTAATCGGAGGGAGTAGTTCGAAGCTAAATTGATTATGTGCCAATAAAGAACGATGAAAATAGAGTGAAAATATGAATAGAAACATCCGCTAGAATAATGGTAGCGACAGGATTTGTAGGTCGTTTGCAGAATGTTTGAAATCAAGTAGTGCATACAGCTTCAAACAATGCACTCGGAGAAACCGATGGTTTATAAGATGTTCAAAAAGACAAAAAAGCCCACCCCATATTTCTACCGAGGTGGGCTCGTTAGCTTTAAAAGTTGGTAGCGGCGGATGGACTTGAACCATCGACCTTGGGATTATGAGGCCCACCATTAGCTACGATTTGCTTAACTTTTTGCCCTTGCTTAGCTTTGGACCTTTCGGTAATTTGCTTAACTCTTTTCATCTTCTACCCCCTTCTTTCTTTTAGGTTTTCTCTTCCTTTTATAGTCCAAACTCAAGACAACCCAATCATGCCCTAGCTTTCTGTCCTCAATCTCGCCTATTTCGTCAGGTGATATCCATTGTCAGTAAGAGCTTTTCTAACATATTGAAGTTGGCCCTCAGTAGCATTATTTCGATTTGCGAAACTTAGAGCATCCTCCAAGACATCTCGAAGGGCACCCTTGTCATGTTTTGGAGGAAGGTTAAATTCTCTACTTGCCCCATCTTCAAATTCTAACGAGAAAACTCCATTCGTTATCTTGGGAGTCATACGGTTGGTTGCATATCTCTGACGTTTCTTCCCAGTTTGCGTGGCAATACTAGCCGTATCCTTGATACCAAACACCCGTCTTAGGACGTCATCTGGAGTTTCCCCGAATACTCCTCGTTCGGCAATCTTATCCCATACTTCATCAGAAATACGAATTGTTCTCATATCTCCCTCCTTCAGGTGATATACCTTAGGAACAATGGTAATACTATCACAAGGTGATATTACTGTCAAGAGGTGAGTGCCACGTATCCAGACAACTCAGAACATGCCGTAATTCGCATCGAAAGCCTCTGTGTAGCTTCGGACTGAAAACGAAAAGGATGTGGCCTGTGTGGTGGTCTAGTTGACGACACAAGAGGATGGATTGACTGTCAGAAGAGGACTGTCATATAAAGTAGGAATCGGTCGGGGGTACCCCTTTAATTATGCTATTAGTCCCTGTATTTGGTTTCGATATTTTGACTTGGTATCATCTTCAATGCAACATTCCTTGACTCGCAAATAACGTGGGTGTAGTATAAGTACACTCTAAAAAGCTGTTGTTTTACGCTATCACATGTGTTGGAAAAGGAGAGTAATATATGGCAACAGAAATCAAGACGTGGCAAATAATTGAAGGGAAACCTCAAGCTATTGAAACAAAACCAGCAAGTGAAGGAAAAAAAGAGCCTTACGATGTAGAACCGTGGTTTGCGGACAATCCATCTCTTATCGGAGATGACATTCTAATTATTGGGAGGCAAGTACCATCAAAATCTGGACCAATTGATTTGCTTGCCATCGATAAGGCGGGGAATTTAGTTGTTATCGAACTCAAAAGAGACAAATTACCACGGGAAGCATTAGCTCAAGCTGTAGACTATGCGTCTGATGTAGCAGACTGGGGTGTTGAAAAAGCAAGTGATATTTGTGCTCAATATACTGGAAGAAGCCTAGAAGAATTGTTTAGTGATACATTCCCAGAAATCGATATTGAGAATTTAAATATAAATAGCACCCAACGAATCGTTTTGATTGGCTTTGCTATCGAATCCTCACTTGAACGAATGATTGCATGGCTGTCGGATAGTTACAATGTGAATATCAATGCCATAGTCCTGAGTTATATTAAGACCTCTAGCGGTGATGAGCTATTAACAAAAACGACCATTATTTCAGAAGAACTGGAAAAAGAACGAGTTAAGAAGAAGAAGAAATTTGAAATACCAATGTCCGATGAACCTGGTAACTATGACCAAGTACAACTAGAGCAATTATTAATTGAATATCTTTCAAGGACCCAGGTTACAAATCAAAGAATAAGGAACATCTTTATACCAGCCTGTTTGAATAGAAAGGTACTAACAAGAGAACAATTGAAACAGGAATTTGTTGAATACGATTCAACTATTGATGCTTCCAAAGTTGGATACTATGTAACTATGATTTCATCACAACTTGGTATGAAGAAGAATGATTTCTTACGACAGATAATTGGTTATGAGTACCCCAACTACCCTTGGGAAAAGGATAACTATAAAGCAAAGGAAGAGTATAAAGAGATAATTCAAGGTGTTCTAGAACAAATGAAAGATGCACCTTGATTCCCTTATCATGAATTACTTTCATGTGTTGGACGGAATGTATTACTTGAAATCAGATAGTTGGAGACAGCGGTGAGTAAGATACTACTCGTTATTCTCGGACTGTTTGTGGCATCAATATGTCTAGTATCTTGCGATACTGACGATGAATCTCCTCGTAATATACCTCGTCCCTTACAAACTGTGTCTCAGCCATACTATTCAAAAGATGAAGCTATAGCTTTAGTAATGGAGCATATAGGAGAGCAGATTTCCGAAGGGCTTTCTTATAGATGTCAAAATAATAGCGTCACGAATTTAAAAAATGTCACTGCATCCTATGACTCAGCGACAAGTGCATGGAATGTATCTGGAATTGGTGTGACAAAGTTCCCACTTATTGAATGTAAATTGAAGTGGCGTCTATATGAGAAAAGTGGGCTTATTAAGCCATAGTTTGGAACCAAATGATGAAAGTGCTTGACCCACTGCGTTTAGCCCAAAACTTTGATAAGCATACTCAGAACCTTCCGTCAGCTCATCTAGTCGCCAGTGAATATCGTTCTGCTTTTGAGTCTTGGTTTCGAGTGGAGATGGCTCAGTCGATATTGCAGGACGGTACTGCAAAACCGACACAGCTTATTTTCAACTTTGGCTATCCAAATATGCCTTCGAAGAAGAGCGATATATGCTTTGATGAAGAAATTGTATTCGAGTTGAAGTGCTTTTGTTACAATGCCGATTCAAACAAGAAGCACAAATTTCCCGAGCAGGTTGGTTTACTTGAATCGCATGTTGATTCCAACTCAATTAGGCAGGGGATTTGTTTCATTACTCTTCAGGGGTACTCTACTCACCAGAGGAACGCCATGTTGGAGAAGTTCTTTGGACAGCGTCCTCACTGGAACTTGTTAAATCCTAGGGCTTTTATGTCGCAAACAACGTTTTATTATACTATAGCGGAGTATCATAAAACCGCCTTGTTTTTGGCAACTAAAAAGGGACCCACCTTCGGCCATTATAAGGGGGACCACCTAACAGGTTAAAGTTAGCCATCAAGTCATTGTGCATTCCCTCAATCTCAGGTTTTCCTTGAAGCGGTAGCTGTCACCGTTCATTTCA
>JABHWQ010000368.1 GCA_018657655.1 Chloroflexota bacterium
CCAAAGCGAGTTGATTGGGCGTATTCCTCTTCATGCCAGAGAGGATTGGGATCGCCGATGCCATCGCAGAACTTTCTGATCGAGTCTTTTGAAGCCAACTCGTTGAAGATGTTTTTGATACGAAGCTGGGTGCCAACGCGGCCCTTGAAGATTTCAAGGGCTTCATCGGTGATCAGGCCATCGTGTAACGTATCTTCTTTCATTGGGTATATTACTCGTAGAGACGTCCCGACGGGCCGTCTCTACTTCCCTGGCAGTTTGTGTCCCTCGGCATTGGTGATGTAATACGAACAGAAGGGGATCAGTTTCTTTTGAGGGGTGACCACATGGATGCAGCACCCCTGCAATCGTTCCAGATCGACCGTCCAGGCATCCTGAAAAGGCATGCCGGAAATTGAAAGGTAATGAGTTTTAGCCCGCTTCAGGAATTTATCCCAGGGGCTTTTGTTGGCCGTATTTCCCTGCTCTGGTGCCGCCTCGACATATCGAGATTTTTCAGCGATAAACTTACGTACATGCTCGGAGGGCGAGACGTTGGCTGGTTTGCGACCTCGATTGCTATCCGGTTTAAAAACAGTGGTCGGCACCAGTTTTCCATCTTCCCCCAAAACAAAGAAACCGGAGAAACCGCAGTGGGCATCTTCCCTTCGGCGGGGGATGAAATTCCTGGCCTGGATTTCACCTTCGGTCTGAGCCTCTAAAGCTCGCAGCACATCCGGGGTAGTAATTCGATCTTCATTGGCAGGGTGTACCGGATATCTGCCAAAGTAGCTGACGGGCTGGAAGTGAATCCCTTTGACTATCGGGATGTAATCTTTGGCAAACTGAACAATCATCCCCAACTCGTGATCGTTCACATTGGGTATAACAGTCGGCACCAGTTGAACGCCGATTTTGGCTTCAGCGCAGTTTTCGATTGCCCGCCTCTTCAGATCGACGAGATCAACGCCGCGTATCTTTTGATACACATCATCGGATACGCCATCGAATTGCAGATAAATCAGGTCTGTACGGGCTTCTTTGAGCCTTTGCAGATAGTCCTTGTCTTTGGCCAGCCGAATTCCATTGGTATTGATCTGAATGTGCGGGAATCCCATTTCTTTGGCCATTGAGATGATTTCCGGCAGATCATCTCGTAGTGTTGGTTCACCGCCGCTCAATTGCAGTGGGTAAGGTCCACCGGCATCGATGATCGATTGAAGCATTCTCCCGATTTCAGCCATAGTCGGTTCGGTGATTTCGGATTCGTTCGAGCTGGCAAAACAGACCGGGCAGGACATATTACACTTGCCGGTCACCTCCATCAGAACGGTGCAGGTCTGCGCTCTGTGTTCACCGCAAAGCCCGCAATCGTGGGGACATCCGTCGGATGATTCGGTCTGACGCACCTTTGCGCCAACTGCGTTCTCTCCCCTGCCCCAGCCCTGGTACGAGGGCTCACCCCGCCAGATAACGACGCTGAAATCGCCGTGCTCCGGGCAGGTCTTTTCCATGAATACGTCCGATCCGTCCGTCACTCTGGTAGCGGGGATGACGTTCAGACAAGTCGGACAGAGGCTTTTTGTTTCTCCAAGGATTTCTTTCATAATAAACCGTTGTTTTTCCCGGAACCATTGAAACTTCTACTTCGAGTTAACTCAGTGTAATACGGGGATACCTTTTGCGAAAATAGGCCCCCTTGTACCGCCGAAGCAGGTATTCCAAATTTAATTCGTCGTGTTTCCCTCTGAGCAGGAATGCTGCCGAAATAGTCTCTGGACCATAGTCTTGAACTAGTCGCCACACAAATCTGGGACTAATTGATTCTGAGCAAATGAATGACCTGATCGCTTCTTCCTCATCCTCGTTCATATTCTCACCTTTTTTGTCGAGGCCGCTCAATATATGGCTCATGCCCGTCATGTATTCTTCACCTTCCTCGGAATTATAGTAAACACCAACACCATCCCGGCAGTTTATAAGATCCGAAGGAAACGACATGGATGCCCATGGGTTCTGTAAATTATAATCCTCCATAGCTTGCGAAATGACCTCTTTCGGTTTGGATTCCCATTGCAATCGAGACCTTTTTTGCCAATCAGCAGCAAAGGAAATACCATCAGGGTACAAGACGAAATCAGCACCATGATAATTGATAAATTCGTTATACTGGCGCTTAACAGATTCCTGTGCTTTTATCGCAAGCTCATTTGAGTATCGATAGGCAAAGAGCGGCACATGTTTGAGGTAATCACTTATCAAATCGGAAACGGCATCTTCAGGTATCAATCCCAAGACCGTCTGAGTGCCGGACCAAAACCATTCCCTATTCCAGGGCAGGAGTGATCCGAAAACAACATTTCCAGCGCCAACTTCCCACTTGATATCATGAGCCAATCTCACAGTGTACGACTCATCACTAACAAGGTTTTTCAGTATTAATTCAGAGCCATCAATAGCTATAACCCGGTAGTAGGCCGTGTGTCTATCGTACCAATGCCGCAAAACGGATATTTCTTCTTCCGAGAGGGCCTGCGTTGCTGCTAAAACATCGATAATCCCAAGTCCCGACCAGACAGTTGTCTGCTGGCAAATAAAATCTTCGATAACAGGAATTTCTACTTCTTTCCCTCTGTCGCTAACATAGTTGATAAAGCTCTCTCGAAACAGGTACGAGTGTTGCCCCATCCATATCAGTTTTTTCTTAATATCCCATCCGTAATCGTTTGTTTGCGCAAGAAAACTATCTATTCCTGAGCCACGAGGGATTTGCGCAAATCGCTTTTCCAGAAAATCAGATGACAGCTCTGCTATCATCTGCAGGTCATTATGAGTTGGCGAAAGTATCAACTGCGGGTTCACTTCCGCAAATAGTCCCCATAGCAAATGCTGAATGCGATACTTATCACATGGGTTCAGTTGCGCATTATCATCAGGCATTAACAGAAACGGGAGTCTAGTCCCGAAGAACTGAAGGTTATACTGCTCAACGCTGTGCCATATTCCGATATCATTGTAAACGTCTTCAGCGAATTCAACCAATGTGATAGCCAAGCCCTCAAGAGCCTTGTTAGAAAGTCGAAGCGTATCATACGTAAGTGATCCCTGTGCTTTGATCAATACACGTTCCATATCCTTTATTGCTTGAAGGAGGTGCTGATCATTCGCATCGGCATATGCTGGAGGTCTATGCGATCGAAACCTCACGGATAACTTCGTCATTATCTTCCTTATTTCCTTATGTGAATACTCATTATACGTTTCGGGATAATTAATCAAGAGTCTTTTTAAAGGCTAACAGCCCATATCCCGGCTTGCCTTCCCGGAACATCCGTAGCCACAATTTGCGTGTGTCGCGGTTTCCGTTTGCAGGGCAGCACGAGGCGTTCGAGGAACCGAACTGCTCCCAGAAAGCTGAAAGCGATCCGTACCCGGTGATCACCTGATAGGTCACTTTTTTCAAGGCTTTGGAATGATCCTCAAAATGGGTCCGTTTCAATCCCGCGCCTGTGAGTAATTCTGAATACCCTTCTGTCGTTTGGGCGCCGGAAAAGCAGCAACTGAAAGTCAGCTCGTTTTGCAGTTCGGGGCTCAATCGGTTGGTCAGGAACACATCGGTAAAGGCAAATTTCCCGCCCGGTTTAAGAACCCGGGCAATCCCCCGAGCGCCG
>JABHWQ010000395.1 GCA_018657655.1 Chloroflexota bacterium
ATTTGGTGATTAACAGTCAACTCAGGGTGAAAAACTGGAACGCTATCTCCATCACCCGGCTGGGAGATTACCACTACTGGAGGGTCTGGATGCAGACAATCGATACCCGGGCAGGCGTACTTTGTATCGAGGCGAAAATCGACACCTCCATGACGTACGGGGACTCGATACCAAAGCTTATGTACCCGGACAAAAACTGGTAGGAGTATCCCTCTTCAGAGCAGGCAGGACAAATATAGCCTTGCCACCGTGGGAAAGATTGGAGACTTTGCTGGGGCGGTAAATTATTGCCTGTCAGTCTTTTCCACGCCGATGAATGAGAAAAATCCCCAATATGGTTTTCATCATCGTGCACAGCACGTTCTCTTGATGCACATGCTTCAGGCCGGTGAAGCCCCCACCTCTTCGCAACATATCTCTTCGGAGTTGTCCCGCAGCAGTTGGTTGGTGTTGAGCAGGATTTTAACGTCATTGTCAATTTTGGCCATGCCCAGGATATAGTTCATTTTCTCGCCCTTTTGCAACGAAGGCACATTGACAATGTCCTGACTGGTTATACTGATCACCTCGGATACTGCATCGACAATCACTCCCAACTGGGTGGTTTTCTCCAGGCCTGCCACGTTGAGAATAATGATACAGGTCTTGTCAGAATATTCAGCTTCGGCCATTCCCAGGTTCAGCCTGAGGTCTATCACCGGGGTAACCTTGTTTCTCAGATTGATCATTCCCTTGATGTAGGGAGGAGTGTTGATCAGTGCGTGTATGGGGATCAGACTGATAATTTCCTGCACCGTACGCACGTTGATGCCGAATTCCTGGTTTTCCAGAGAGAAAATGATGTATTCGCCTTCAAATTCCAGCATGACCTTTGAGGTGTCTTCCACCGCCTGACGGTGATGGATTGTATTGACCAGGGTGTTAAGATCGCGCATGGTGGATGGCGATTTAGATATTTTCTGCATCGGAGCGGAAGCATCGGCAAAGGTTGTATCGACAAAGTTGGTCAGATCCGACTTCTCTCCATAGCCCATTTCATCGGCCATATAGTTCTGGATTGTCTCCAGGTCCTTGATATTGGGGTATAGGTCTTCGGTAGTGATTCCATTCTGCTCGGTCAGTACGTTTTTCAGCAGAGATTCGTTCAATCCCAGGTTCTTTTCGGGATCCAGGAAATCCACCCCAATCTGGGCTGCTCGGATCGGGTTCTTGTTAATGAACTGGCCAGACTCAACCATCAGGTCCACAAATTCCTGTACCGCATCAGGATGCGACTTGATAAAATCATCGCGGGCAACCACCACACAGCAGGGGTGATTGTTCCATAGTTCTCCGGAGAGAAACACCAACTCACCGCTGCCCGCGGCAATCGACTTGGTACCCAGCGGTTCGGCCACTATATAGCCACCCGCATTCTCGTTCTCGGCCAGGATTTCCGGCATTTTAACCGGCGGTACTACTTCTAAAAAGACATCCACATCCGGCTGGCCCGGAAGGCCGGGTTTCATGCCAATTTCTTTCAGGAACATATTAATCAGCATGTGATGGATAGAAAGTATGTGCGGGATGTAGAAGGTTCTGCCTCTGTAATAATCTTGCAGGGATTTGTCTTTGTTGATTCTTTTTTTCTGGACCAGGATGCTGCCGTTCTTGTGGGCAAACATCACCAGCTTGATCGGCACATCGTAGTTAAAAAGATCCATGGCAATGGGGGCGAGAATAAAGGCCACGTCCACTTTGTTCTCTTCCAGAGCTTTTTGGACCGGGTTCCAACTGGGCATCCGTACTGTTTCCAGTTCATAATTTTGGGGCTGTAACTCGCCGGTACTGATCATGTTTTTCATCACACCCAAAGGCAGGTGGTCGGTTATCTGGATGTAGGCTGCCCTGAGCGCCACTTTTCCTGACTCACAAATGCGGGGAGCTTCTGGAGCCGCTTCCGGCTCTTCTTCTTTCTCGGAATTGCCACCAAAAACCCGCTCCACTACTTCTATCAACTCGGGTGGTCCGAATGGCTTGCCGATAAAGTCAGACACTCCGGCCTCACGGGCTTTGGCTGTCTGGCTCTTTTCACCTCTGGCAGATGCCATGATAAATGGCACCTCGCTGAACTCATCAGACTCTCTCACCCATACCAGCAAATCGTAACCATCACGGTTGGGCATGTTCCAGTCGCTGATGATCAAGCTTATATCATTCTCTTCCTGCAGTTTCTTAATGCCGTCGTCACCGTCTTCGGCTTCTACGATGTTTGTAAAACCAACATCCTTCAGGACTTTAACTTCCATTCTCCTGGTAAATCCAGAGTCTTCTACTACCAGAATTTTTGCACTAAAATCCAGTGCCATTTTTTCTCCAGAATTATTTACTTATAATGAGATATCAGATTCGGTAAACACACCTTTGCCAGCGGTAGCCTGTACTAATCCTGGTTAAGCATCTCTTCCAGTAATTCCGCGGCAGCTCTTACATACCCAGTGCACTGCTTGTTGAAAACATCTTTTGCCAGCGCCTGTTCCAGTCCCTGTTCTGTACGGATTTCCATCCCAAGCAACTCGGAGCAGATAATGTTTTCGTTGCGTTCGGAAAAACGGTCCATAAACTCGGTGCATTTTTTATATGTAGTATTGTTCATTTCCTGCCGCGGCCTGGTCTCTGGCGACGAGTATTTGAGGCTCAGTACTATGGCCGCGCCGGACACCGCCCCGCAGATATTGCCGTGGCGGGCTACTCCGCCGCCGAGGCAAAGGGATAATACCAACCCCTGATCCGGTTCAATACCGAAAAGTGGGCAGTATGTACTCACTATTGCCTGGGCACAGTTATATCCATTTTCAAAACGGGCTAATGCTTGTTCAATACGGCTCATCCGTGATAGTCCTTAAAGGTGTTTCGGAGTCAGAATCTCCTGGTCAATGACTTGAGAAAATGTTAATGGCAAGAACTGAACCAGCCTTGAGAGCAATCTGTATCTTCCTGCATAGCTTTTATATAGCTTTTGCCGAGATAATATGAGGCGGCGTACTGCGTTCAAATCCGCACACTTTGACAAATGGTACTATCAAAAATCGAACACCAGGTCAAGCCAGTGTGGTGTTCCTGCCACTTTGTCAAAAGGCTGTAAATTGTATGAGCAGTCAGATTATTCTCAAGGCGGGGAGGGCTTTTAAATTCGGGGAAGACGGAGTGGAAATAATTGCATTTACCTGAATATACTCATTAACTTATTACAGAAACCGTCCAGCAGGTTATGACTAATTTCAGTCGATTAATCATTAGGACGGATTATTTAGATCAGGAACGCAAAAGGAAGCCAGTTTTTGCGTTTCAATTCTGATCTGCTGAAAATCGCATTAAAATTTTGCCTTGAGATAGCAAATTCAAACTGCACGGGGAGCATGTAATGGGTGTGTTGAAATTTCTAGCAAAAGCCAGTTTTCCGATCATTATCTGTTTAATGCTGGGCTGCCTTGGACTCTTGCAGCCACGGTTGGTCAGGGCTCAGGTGGTGGTTAACCCATGGGTTACCACAGATCGCAGCGTAAATTGTTTCAGTGCCGCCACCATAGTGGAAGACCTCACCCGTGGATTGGATAACCCCCAGGACAAATCCATTGCTGTCTTTAACTTTTTCCAGCGCACGATGTTCCCATTCTCTAACCGCGCCGAGTACCCGTTCCCCCAAAACGACCAGAGCCACATGTTTGACTTTGTGCGAATGGTGAATGTCTATGGTTACGCGCTATGCACCCAGAACAACTGGATGTTTGCCGGGTTCCTGAACCAGAGCGGTTTTGTGGAAGAGGCCAGGGGTATCAGTGTGCCGGGGCATGGTACGGCAGAAGTTAAATGGGGCGGCAAGTGGCATTTTATGGACGCGATAGTGGGCTGCTACGCCCTGAACAGAACGGACGGGCAGATTGCCTCCATAGATGAGATAGTGGCCGATCCCTCTCTGCTTGGCAAAGCAAAGGCACAGGGCCGGGCCAGTGTTCCTTTCTGCCCCTGGGATGCCGAGGAACTGTACCCCTTTGATGCTCTGGCCCAGTTTGACCAGTGGTATACCTATAGAAAATATGGTTTAAACTTTTTGCTGGATGCCCTGCCGCACTATAAGCCGGCTGGACCAGGTGAACCCGTCAGCCACACCATGGCTTTCGGTATGCGGCCGGGTTTCCGGCTGACTCGCATGTGGGACAAACTGCCGGGAATGTATAACCTCAGTTACGAGTATTATCGTAACAAGAATACCCGTGGCAGAACAACCCCGTCGCAGAGCCTGCTGCCACCACACCATCCTGCCAACAGCCTGCAGGAGCATGACGCGCTGAATTTTCCTCTACTTAAAGCCTATGGCAAGCAGATAAACGGCAAGACCAGCTATCGCTACTATGCTAACGGCGTGCTCTGCTACCAGGATAATTTTTGCGATGAACGTATCCTGCAGGGAGCCGACAGCGTGAAAGCTTTGCGTGTGGATACGGAAAGCGGCGTGCTATCGCTGGAGCCAGGCAGAGACACCGGAGAGGTGATATTAACTTTCTCGCTGCCCTACGTTTTTGTAGGTGGCAAGGTAAGCTTTCGCGTGGAGATGGTCGACGGTGGCTGGGCAGCAGCATTTATGGATGTACCCTCGGGAGTGCAGTGGGTAAGCCTGGGGATGGCCAGCAGTGGTGGAGATTTTTCTTTCTCCATACCGCAAGAGATGATTATGGAACGCTACGAATTTCGCATAAAATTACGTCTGCACGGGGCCCATGGCCCTGCCTCTGTTAAGCTGCACCAGTTGAAAGCCGAGGGTGTATGCCAGTTGAATATGCATTCGTTGCCTTTTCTGGCGCCTGGCAGCAACAGGGTGAATGTGCAGGCGCAGACACTGCCGCAGGGCACTGCCCTGGCTGTGACGTATAAATGGCAGGAGAACGGGTGGGATCGCACCGACAGTCAAGTTGTTAAAAAGGCCGGGACCAGCTACACTATTGATGTGGCGGGAGAAGAATATCCCCGCATGAAAGAGTTGACTATCGAATGCCTTCCCAGGTAGCGGAGTGTATTCTTTTGCCATGGTATATCAATTGACGGGGTATGTTGTTTTTGGCGAAACTGAGGGTGTTTTTGCAGTCAATTTTGTACCCTCTGCTTTGATTTAATCCGGTGGAATCGTGGAAATCGATGGTGTATTGTTCTCCACCGGGAACGCTTTAGCAAATTATGACAGGAGCCTCAGGCCGAGGATAGTTTTTTCTTAGATTTTAAGGAGACCACCTATGACGCTCCATCGCACGTCAATAAAAACCACATGCCTTTTGATGGCTTTCATCTGGTCCGGATGTACGATGACGCCACAAAAGGAGCCGTTGTCCCAGAACCAAGCTCAAAAAGAAGTGCAACAGCAGCATTGCCAGTTCATCAAGGCCGGTGAGATAGGGGCGATTATCGGTGATGGAAGCGGATTCAACACCCGGCCGGGGGTCTGGTCGCTCAGTTCCCGGCATCGGCCGTTCAACGCTTTCAAAACCAATTCATCCGGGCTTCTGTGTGGAGAATTCCGCGGCAAGGCACGCACAAGGCTGGAATATGTGGACGACTCCACGGCTGCCCTGGTCCATGAACCCCATGAAGGGCGCCAGGTCTACGCCCGTGCAACTTACCGGGCTGTAAGTCCGTACTATATCGACCATGAACTCACATTCCGAGATCTGGAATCCTATCCCACACTCGACTGGGGTTACCGCGATCTGGTCTGGTGCTGTTATATGAACAGCCCTGACGATCTGGGGATCTATTTCATCTCAGATGGAAAGATGGTTCGTTTCGCAACAGACGGCCATGGAGAAAAGCCTTACGTGCCGCCGTCTTATTTGAGCGAAGATGAACTGGAAAAATGGCCGGAATCCGCTGATCCATGTTTCTGGTGGGAGCGCTCAGGGCTCAAGTTCGACCAGCCGTTCTACTACGGCCGTCAAGGTGACATGGTGATGATCCTGGTTTTCGACCAGCCGCGCTGGATCAGGTTTTTCATGTCATCAGAGGGTGGCGGAACCAGTCTGATCCCCGGTTTGACCAGTACAGCCTGGGATTTTGAGTATATAATCCCTGAGAGCGAATATGAGGTTGGGCGTGACTACAAAGTGCGCCTGAGATTGATCTATAAGAAGTACGAGGGTGACGAGGACGTGTTGTTCGAGGTGCGCAAGGCGCAGCGGGAGCTGGGCTTTGAAACGGTCAGCAAAGCGGGCTAACGCTGATTGACCAGCTCTGAAGAATGTACAATCACTGGGGCCGGGCCGTCAGCTTTTGCTCAAGCGAAACTCCTTTTTACCCGTGTCCCCACCAGACTGATATTTTAAGTTGTCTGCCGGTTATCCTCAGGTTAGCCAGATCGCTCTAACGTTAGTGGTTTCTTTGGCCTGATTAAACTGCAATCCACTGTCTTCTATAAGCCAACGACAATAACTCTGCTCATAGCTCTCTTGCCTTGCAACATGCCTCTGTTATTGTTGCCCCTTCGCCTCACTCCTGACAGGGTTATAAGTGGTTTGTAGTTGTAGGGTTATGACTACAAGCGAGAAAACGAGTTGCTTTTATCCGTAACAATCCATTAACTTTGACTTCAAATATTCTGCACATAATTTTACTCAAAGTATTTCATCAGGCAAGAGGCCACCATGCAAAGAACACTACTGTCACTGCTGTTGCTTTTTATTCCGGTCCTGGTTCATGCCAGGTCAATTCGTCTGCCGATAGTCTCCGATGCCGGTATCAGTAGTGTGGTAGGTGAGATGAATAGCAACGGAGGCGCTTCAGTAACCATCCCGATTCGTCAGAATCATTGCTGGCAGGGTTTTGAGGCTAAGACATACCTTTTTAAGTTCGACAGTGAGCCGATCAGGGGATTTTCGGTTGATAAGGCGTGGCTAAATGTTTTTATCGCCAGGGGCGACTTGTTTGGTGTAGGTCTGAGCACTGTGCTGGCCGACTGGGAAGAAGGTGGTGGATTGAACGGGCAGATGGGCAAGGGCGGGGTGAGCTGGAACTGGCAGGATGA
>JABHWQ010000371.1 GCA_018657655.1 Chloroflexota bacterium
AGCATCTACCACGAAGCTGGAAATCAAGACAACAGTGATGAACGTCGGAAGATCACTAAACATGCGATACAAAGTGAGTCAGATCAGCGCCGCAAAGCGATGGTGCACTTGGCGCAGAGTGAACCCGGCGTTGCAATCAACCTTTCGAACCTGGATGCGGATCCTTGGCTGATTAATTGTGCTAAAGGAACGATAGATCTTCATACTGGTACATTGTACCCGCATAGCCGCGAAGACTTGCTAACGGTGCTAATCCCCGTTACTTATGATCCTATAGCCGAGTGTCCAAGATGGATCGAGTTCTTGAATACCGTGATGGGTGGGGATCAGGAACTGATCGATTATTTGCAGAGAGCCGTAGGCTACAGCCTCACGGGTGACACCCGATCCCAAATAGTCTTTTTTCTTCATGGGCTTGGCAGCAATGGAAAGTCAACGTTTCTTCTGATCATACGCAAGATGTTGGGTGGCTATGGTGCCAAAGCCGACTCCTCTGTATTTATGATCAACGATAGTAAATCCGGTGGACCAACTGAAGGTTTGGCCAACTTACATGGGAAGAGATTTGTTATCGCATCTGAGGTCGAAGATAAACAGAGGTTATCTGTTCGGCTGATCAAGGACATGACAGGTGGTGAACCAATTGTTGCGAATAGAAAATATGAGCATGAGGTAGAATTTCAACCAACCCACAAGATCTGGCTTTGCGGGAACCATAAACCGGTCATATCCGATACAACCTATTCAATCTGGCGAAGGATGAAGCTCATACCTTTCTCCGTGACAATCACCGAAGTAGACGAACAGTTGCCAATGAAACTAGAATCGGAGCTTCCCGGCATTCTTCGATGGGCAATTGAAGGTTGTCTGGAATGGCAGCGTCAGGGACTTAATGAACCCCAAGGAGTAGCATCGGCAACAGAAACGTATCGACAAGAGCAAGACATCTTATTTGAGTTCCTCGATGATCGATGTGTTAAACATCCCTTGAATACGGTTACAAAAAAGGACCTCTGTGAAGCCTACGGTGATTGGTGTCAGGGCACAGGAACAAAAGCCGTTGGCCCCAGAACATTTACTAATAGGCTACGCGAAAAAGGATTCGAGGAGGGGAAAAGCGGAAGCAACCGTTTCTGGAAGGGGATAGGACTGATTGGGACAGATGGGACAGAAGGGGCGGATAACTCCGGGAAATTTCTTAATAAAGCAAATAATGAAAACTTCTTGGAAAATACTGCCCCTTCTGTCCCATCTGTCCCAAACCCGATCGAAACATGTGCCAATTGCCAAGGGACCGACTTCTGGATGAGAGCTGATGGTACCAAATTATGCAACAGATGTCATCCCAAACCATAATCAGTCGAGCGCGGTATTGGGTTTATGAAGAGCGTGGGGCCTCTAGCCGCCGATGGTGGCTTAGAGGGATCGATCCCCATGCTCCCTTCAGCTCTGGTATTGGAGGAATACCAAGATGGAAGGTGAATCGATGTTCGAAATGGCATCTTTTATAACGACGAAAAATGAATCATCCAAAGGGATTAGGTTTAGAGCTAACATGTTGCTGGGCAATAATCTTGTTACTAAGGAGTAAAGATGGGATCACGCGCTTTTTTCTACCGTAAGCCGATGGCCACGTTTCGCGGGAAACATAACTCATCAAAAAGTAAGGTGATCATCGTGTTATATCATCGGAAATATCAGCTAAACGAGAGCTCCGGCCTTTCAGCCCGAGAATTGTACCTAGCAACAGGAGTTAATTATTCTTATCTCCTGGCACGATTGAGCAAGTGGGTGGAATGGCATTACCTTAATCGCTATGCCACTGGAGCCAATAAAGGAAGACCCTTATGGCATTATCGGGTAGTTCCACGTGGTACGAAGTTCTTAACTGACATCCTCTACCCCGATTATTTCACTATCCTGCAACAATATACCCAGGAGATCAATGAGTTCACCTCACTTATAGGACAAATGCGACCACCTGCTAATGAGTACAAAAACATGAAAGATCTCATAGCTGCTGTAAATAAGGAGATAACATCAAGGAAGGGCTCTACTGAATGAAAGGGTTTGACGTTGAGGGCTCCGGCCAGTTTACGTATTGTACTGATACGGGGTGTCAAGCGGCGATAGTGCAACAGGCAGCACACGTGGTATTCCAATCACGAGACGGCGGTTCGAATCCGACCTCGCCGCTCCATCGTATCCGAGTATCCCCTATTCCAACCATAGTCGCCAGAACCATTCTGGAAAAGCATCACTATCTCCATTCCCTGCCTGGCGGGACCATGTTAGTCTTCGGCGTATTCCTCGATCAAGAATTGCTCGGCGCATTAACATTTGGTGCCGGGCCAGCTCAAGCCTACCGGTTAGTAGATAGAGCTCGCCCTGATGACTGTATGACGCTCACCCGATTGTGGTTGTCGGATCGACTTCCCGGTAATTCAGAGACGCGTGTTATTGGCGTAGTCCTCCGGAACCTCAAAAAGTACACCTCATTGAAGTTCCTCATCAGCTATGCCGACCCCGTCCATGGGCACCTGGGTATTATCTACCAGGCCACTGGATGGATCTACACCGGCCTCTCATCCGCCATGCCCCTCTATGATCTTGGTGATGGAAAAGTCCGGCATTGCCGGTCATTGTCCCATGCTTACGGCACCCGTTCCATTAAATATCTTACCGATCACGGGGTAACCGTGAAACGTATAAGCCAAACAGGCAAACATCGATACATCTATTTCCTGGACCCTTCCTGGCGTCCGAGACTGACCACGCCAACACTGCCCTATCCCAAGAAAGGAATTGAACATGAAGAAGCTAAAAATGAAAACCATTGATATCCCGATCAAGCACCTGAAACCGGCTCCCTGGAACACCAATGTCATGGACGACAAGATGGTTTCCCGTCTTAAGGAAAGCATTAAACGTTACGGGTTGCTCTCTAATTTGGTAGTCCGGTCATTGATCAATGGAGATTATGAAGTCATCGGGGGCAACTGGCGGCTGAAGGTCCTCTCAGAGATAGGGATCGAGACGATCCCCTGCGCTGTGATCGATATCGATGATACCCAGGCCCGGTTACTTTCCCTGGCCCTCAACCGCATCGAAGGGGAGGATGATCTCGGGCTCAAGGCAGAATTGCTGAAGAAGGTGTTGGAAGAAGTCTCCCAAGAAGAGGTTCTGGGTCTCCTTCCCGAGACGGTACAGAGCTTGCAGGCGTTGTCTTCGATAGGACAGGCCGAAATGGCCGCCTATCTACAAAATTGGCAACAGGCCCAATCCGCCCGGCTACACCATGCCCAGTTTCAACTGACTCAAGCCCAATCCGAAGTCGTCGAAGGAGTACTGAAAAGTGTGTTGCCCAAAATCGATAGATCAGAAGCGGACAGCCCAAACATGCGGGGCACCGCTCTCCATTATATCTGCAAATCATACATCAATCAGGAGGTCACCGATCATGGATAATCAAACGACACCCTGCCCGGTCTGCGGTCAACCGTTGTCGTTCCGGCTGGCTC
>JABHWQ010000316.1 GCA_018657655.1 Chloroflexota bacterium
CGTCCGGGAACTCGAAATAATCTGAACCACCACCAGCGGAAAAGCCAGCCCCGGCCTGAAAAGGCCGGGGCTTATGTATTCTGCTGCACAAAAGGAGAAAACGTTGATGCTCACCGATGTCCAACTGACCAGCAGGTCTGAATGGTATGCTGCGTCCTACAGCCTTTGCGGAACAGTCTATGAAACTGTCTTTGCAGTCCATCAATTTGGCGTCATGCAATGCGAAACACGCGAACTCGTGCAAGTGGAAGAAGACGGACGAGCAGTTTCTGATGATTGCCTGTGGATGAAGATTGCCAAAGCTGTAGATGATGAAGTTCTGGAAGACAAGTGCAATCATATCCGTTTTTCGGTGGAGCTTGATGCGAATTGGCAAGACATCCTTGAAGAGTTCATTGACCAGGTCCTTGCCTCTGCACCGTGCTCCCCGACTGAAGCACTTGAGTTTGAGATTTTCAGCCAGATTAGAAAGGAAGTGAGATAGCTGTTCCAGGCGTTGCCGCCAAGTCGAAGGCAACGCCCTTCACAGAATATTGAGGAAGAGAAATGGCAAAGTTGGAATCGAAAAATGGAGACTTGTTCATCGACGGCAAGAAAGTGCTTCGGGGCTGGGAATCCTACACGGGCTGGTATTGGTTTGCGACCGAGAAAGACTGCGAACAGGATTCTGTCATCGGGGGAGAAGTCGTCGAGAAGGACACGATATGGTTTGGCCTGGTTCAGGGACAGTATGAGGAGTGGGGCTACTTCAGCGAAGGCGAATTGGAGCGATTGGGTCCGAAAGTGTGGAAGATACCAGCGAGAAATTTATCGTGGTCAGGAAGGAGATAGAGAAAAATGACGAAGATGAATCCCAAAGTCCAGAAGGTGCTTGACCGTATCCTTGAAAGCTTTGCATCCGGCGATGTGCCTGAAGCCCTTACCATCGTCACTCTGCCGAAACTGGATGTCCCCTGTAGCGAATGGAGCCTTGCAAACAGACTGATCCTTTTCTTCTCCGGGACCTCTGATGCCCGTGGTTTCAGACAGTGGCAAACTGCCGGGCGATATCCCAAGAAAGGCTCAAAGGCGTGCTATATCCTTACGCCACGGCACAGGAAGATGAAGGATAAGGAGCATGACGAAGAGAAGGTATTGCTGACCGGCTTTGCGGCTGTGCCCGTGTTCAGGTTCGAGGACACGGACGGAGAGCCCATCGACCGGCCAGAATATCCTCCAAGAGAAATGCCGCCGTTGTATGAGGTAGCGCAGCGATGGGACATTGCCGTGAACTGGCAGGGGTTCCAGGGGAACGCCTATGGGTATTTCTCTCCAGGCAGAAAGGAGATTGTCTTAGCGACACATGATGAGCAGGTTTTTTTCCATGAACTCGCGCACGCTGCACATGAGAAGGTGCAGGGGAAGCTGAAAATTGGCCAGGACTGGAAGCAGGAGATTGTCGCGGAACTGACAGCAGCAGTGCTGGCGCATCTTTGCGGCAGGAAGACAAATGACGGCGGTTCGTATCGGTATATCAGACGGTATGCTGAAGATGCGGGGAAGGATGTGCATCGGGCGTGCTTGAGCGTGATTGGGGATGTGGGAAAGTGTGTGGAGATAGTGATGCAGACTGAAGAGGAGATGGTGGTAGTGGTGTAGAAGGCGAAGTTTCACAGGAAGGCACTGTGAAAAAAGATTACGATTCCTTACCGGTCTTTACACCTTTTGCTCCTTCGAAAGGGGCACTTTCAATCGCGTCTTGCTGATAAAATCATGGATGGGATTAAATTCATAATGGAGTAGTTCGCTGATGGAAAAAGGTTTTGGTGAAGCTATCTCTCGTATATGAGAAATAATATGATCCTTCGTAATATGTTTTTTTCCCATCATGAGACTTACCCGCAAAATCATGGACCATGTTTTTTCCCAAGGAATATGGAGGAGAATATTTATGGAATCATCTCGTAACTCAGGATAGGGACTGGTGAACCATTCGAGAAAAGTATTTGCAGCCTCAAATTGTCCCTTATCTGCAAGTTGCTGTGTTTTCTGTGATTCAATCGCATATTTATCGGGGATACCCAAACTCTTTAAGTCAGGATAGGAATGGTAACCATGATTTATCAGGAGCCATTGTTTCAGTGCATTCGTGCGTACTTCTTTGTTTTGATGATTAAGTGAACTAATAAGCTTGAGTGTATAATTTTTTTCCTGAATTTTACAGAACAAACCGGATGCTTCCCAATACCATTTATCATTAGAACTTTGCTTCTGTTTGTTCATTTTCAATTGAGGTGACATCATTGGAAAGAGGTAGGGTATGACTCTTTGCGCACCAGGATATCGCCAGAAGAAATCAGGTAGGTCACGCAATTCTTCATGATCTTCGCGCAACTTCTGAACAAGGCTTTGGAGTTGTTTATCATTGGGCATCGTAAACGGTATACGGTCAGTTCCGTCAGGTAATACAGAGCTATGGTCTACAACAGGATGTAATGGATAATGTAGGTTTATTCCCTGGCGGGCAATTGCTCCATTTGCATGCTCGAATTTTTCCTGGAACGCTTTGTTGTCTTCTTCCTCGGCTGAGATATTTGCCAGAAGTTTCTTGATGTTGTGGAGGGCAAGTGTTTCTCCCAATTTACAATAAAGATAATTGTTACTGTTTTCAGGGAAAGCTTCAACTATTCTTCTGACGCATTCGCCACCGATACGTTCAATTGTCTCTGATTTCGCTTCATTGATGCATTTACCAGCGAGGCAAAGGTTGTGCCTGAAAATGTCGTCGTGCGACTCATCCATAATAGCAAGGATAACATCAGAGGCATCATCAACGATACCAGCATAATGAACAATAATCTCTTCCCACTCAGGGGTATAGATTTTGTCCTCACTCTGTGTCTGGAGAAGGATTGTTGCTCGTGCATCTTCTTGAGAAACATTATGGGCAAGGTGCCAGGCTGAGAAAAAACTCCTGAGTGAATCATGAGCGAAGATGCAGTATGCACCGTCTGAGGAATAGATAATTAGATTATCCCTTATGATATCTTCGATGACAGCAGACGGATCTGTTACCACGTATTCCTGTCGGGTTTCTGCAATTATCCTGTGTAGATGATCCTCTGCCCATTCCCGCTGCAAGACAGGGGCGTTTTTCTCCACTTGCATTGCATAAGCAAGAGAGGCAGTGGCTTTCAGTCTCAATCCTACAGGTGTTTTTCTTTGCTGAGAGGAAAGAGATGTCCTGGTAATTGCATTGACAAAGGAGATATATATCGATGTCTTTGCCACCATATGTGATGGCTCTGGACTTTTCAGCACGGCCAGAAGCATCTTCAGGCGATATGGATTCGTCCCCATTTCAAAGAAGATATTTTGTTGTGCCTGTCCATATGCCGAAAAAGATAATCCCTGCTTGTTCACACTCTCTTTTATTGCGTTTCTGTCCAACTCTGCAAGGCCAAGTCCCACAATCCCTTTCTCTACCAGAACCGAGTAGTGTCCCTCATATTGTGAACGGCAACTGACAATGGTCTGACTTTTCAGAATGGTGGCCAGCCTACAGATGATTCTCCCGTATACTGGATTCACTTGGTCAAGATGGTCGATGAGAATGACAAGCTCATCAAGAGTCTCCAACCCCTCTTCAACCAATGACACTCCTATGGTGCTATTTCCTCCATACGCCATTGCCTGATTGGCCAGCTCTTCTTTGAACCCCTCGACATCCTCTTTGAAGCAGAACCGAAGGTCAAGATAGACAGGAATCCGGCCAGCCTTTGCAGCTTCCAAGGCAATCTTGTCAAGCAGTGTTGACTTGCCGATGCCAGGCTCACCGAGAATTAGAGTATGCTGACGGCGGTCTATGATGTCGCTGACGGTCCAGTTTTCTGCCTTTTCTCCTCCAACCTGTGCAAGATTCCGCTCGATATAGGGAATTTCGTCCAGTTTCTCCTGAAGATGAGCTTCAAGCTTACTCAGGTAGCTGGACACCTCCTGCACTTCCTGTTTCGCTCCAGGCAGCTTCAACCGGCTGGCGATGATATCAGCAGTAATCGCCGTTCCTCGAAAGCTTAGAGCCTCAGCCAGACGCTGGAGTGTGGCGAGTTTAGGCGTTGTTGTCCCATTCCTGATGTTATACAACTGTGCCCGGCTAATGTGTTTCGTGCCAGGGATTTTATTAATCTCGGCGACTAAATCAGGGATATCCCCATATCCAGCCTCTTCCAGTAGCCGACCAAATGCATTTTGGATTTTGGTCTTTTTCTGTTCCCCCACGACGCCTTACCTCACAGAAAATGAAGCAGTTAGGCCAGTCTACAAATGTAGATTTTAATCTACGAATGTAGATAAGTCGTTAAATAACAATCATTTATGTTGAAATTGGTCTTGGCGTTGGTTATACTCCTTGCAGAGACAAGACCAATCCGGACACCAACGCAGTCTCTTGCCCCAATCTACATAGGTAAAAGAGCGCATGTCAATGAAAACCAATAACATCGCAGAAAGGAGATTTCTCTGATGCCTCTTGCATTCAAAGAACCAGAAAAAGTCCCCAAGTGGCAGCTTTGTCAGGATTACCTGCTGGACTGGAAATTCCTCGATACGCAGGATGTCGCTTGGCTCA
The DNA here is from genome assembly GCA_018657655.1 of Chloroflexota bacterium. GTDB lineage: Bacteria > Chloroflexota > Dehalococcoidia > SZUA-161 > SpSt-899 > JABMQN01. The sequence goes on from JABHWQ010000316.1 coordinate 4,607, forward strand.
TCTTTACGTCTTCTATACAGAAAGGAATTATTCAGGGCGCTCAAGCATTTCTAAAGCAGCACACTAAGCCCGAGCGGCTACGGCGATTTCCTGCCTACATGCTCAATGGTTTCGAGGATTACCGCCGGGATGTCTACCACCTCAAAGAGTGCAAAATCGGACCGGAAAGCCCGCATCGTCTTCTCATCAATAAAGTTCGCATGCCCATTGAACTGATGCAGCGCACTCCACATCCCTTCGGGGACGTCCTCTACTACCAGGTGGAATATCACTTCATCCGGGAGGATGGAAGAGCGTTACCTGCAACGATTGAATACTTGGAAGATGCTACCAAAATCATCCCTGACCTGACCTTCGTCATCGGACTGCCCGATGGTGGGATAATCATCTGGTATATCGAGGCGGATACCGGAACAGAACCGATTCGCGCCAAAGCATCTGACGTAAAAGACGATACTGTTTTTGATCCGGTAGATGAGAGGGGACTCGCCTCCAATTGTCTACTGCACAAGGTCATCAGGTATAACAAGCTTCGCCAGCAGGCACACGAGGTGTGTAGCCGCTTTGCAGAGTATGGACCGCTGCAAGCTATCCTGGTGGGGTTCGTATTTCAGAATGAAAGGCGGATGACGCGGTTCCAAAAAACTTGCCTGGAACACTTTGATGATGAACTGCCAGATATCGTAACGACGACCCGGCAACGGTTTAGTGATCCTCGCGATTTCTGGTCTGCACCAATCTGGGAATGCACGGAGATGGACCCAACACCGTTTTCCCTGCTTTCCGAAGACCAGTTCCAATTCGATGACAGATGGTCCTTGCAATAGAAAGGAAATGGAATACTATGCTTCCTTCCACATCTCAGATTGACCAAATGCTTGGAATTGGACAGGGAAACTTCTCATCTGCTCCAGTCCACCTTGCGCCTTCATATGCATGGGGGAATGGTTCCCTACCATCATTTACCCAGCCTAAACCCACCTCAATGTATGCTGTGCCCATAGCATATGGAGTGAAAGATATCAGAATTCTGGAAAAGGAGGAACCCGGCCTTGCCCAATATGTTTCAACACTTTTGCCTGCTTCACATCAACAAGGGATAGTGCGAAGCCTTGAATATGTGCTCACACCGGGACAGGTGTATCCGCAAGTAGTCGTTAGCAAGCAGGAAGAAGTAAGAGCTCTCACTCAGATGATTGAAGGTGTTTTGCTTTGCAGCCAGACTCTTCCTCCCACACCCATCCTTGAAGGGCCGCTGGCACAGCGCATCTCATCAATAGAACATGACCCAATGTTTGGCCGGGACTATTCGCTACGATGCTATTCTGCCCTTGTCGAAAATCCTCCCTATGAAGTGCTCATGCCTCCGTGTCCCAGCAATGCTCTAAACCATCCTTGGCAGTGGGTAGTTGCTCTTGCCAATGAGCTTGAAGATGAAGAGCTCATCAATCTGCAACTACTTGTCACTCCCTGTCCCTCTGATTTTAACGAGATGCTCTGTATTCTTCGTGACCGAGTGCAATACCTCGCTAATCCTAAGTATGATGTCTACCGCAATCGGGCAGATCCACGGATTGATGATGAGGTAAAGGGGATGACGCCGGGTAAGCTTTTTTTCTGTGGCCTTCGGGTGGTTTCCATCCTGAAGAAAACCAAGTCGGCATCACTGGGTGAAAAGTTACATGAAGCATTGGAGAATTTCTATTACGGCCCTTCAAAATTCAAGGTTATCGGTGCAGGAGCGTCTCTGAACACAGGTATCAATCCTCAAATATTGCACCAGAGTCTTGTGATGCGTCAGGCGCACAATGAGGGATTCGTGTTGACGGAAAAAGAGGTGGGCCTGCTGTTCCCCTTACCCAATCAGCAGATGCTTCTTGACACCGAAGCCCCTATGCCTGCCGTTAGGGGCGAATGCATCGCTCGACTGCCTCCTCCTAAAGACTCGTTTCTGTTAGGACTCAATCCACCTGATGATAGATGCTTGTGGGTGGACCAGAAAGAAACAGTGCCGGGAATCTTTTTTGTCGGTGCACCTGGTGTCGGCAAGACGACGGGAATGTTAGACCTCTTGCGTCAGCACTCTTCATTGGGACATGGCATGTTCATCTGCCTGCCGCATTCAAGTCTTCATCAGATTCTGGGTGCCATCGGAAAAGAGCAGTATGAGCGGTGCGTCATCATAGACTCCATGCCTGCTGATGACAAACCGGTAGGGTTGAACCTTTTCGAAGGCAATGATGAGATTGTGATTTCCGAATTCGTCAACATCGTAAAGAGATTTGCCGAGAGCACATCATCATCTCCTTTCGGTTCACAGATGGAAGAATTGCTGTGGTATACCATCAAATTGGTCGCAGGACACGGCGGCACGATTGCCCACGTGCATGAAGCTGTCGCCAATGAGAAATATCGTGGACAACTCATGGAAGGAGTTTCCGAGCGTAATCTCAAGACCTATTTCACTCAGACATTGCCTGATCGTAGACGGTTTGGTCGTGAATCAAACACTTCTGTCACTAACCGATTGAGTTTCCTGCTTGAATCCAGGACCCGTAATCTCTTCTGCCAACCTACTCCGACTGTCAGCATCAAAGAGTTAATCGAGAACGACCGCATCATCATCCTGGACCTCAAGGAAGGACGACTCGGGAATCTGATTAGCTCTGTATTAGCAGGGCCACTACTGCTCCTTATCAATGCCGAAGTGATGCGCCGTTCCATTGAGAAGGGAGCGCAGAGACCGTTTGCGAATTTCACTGACGAGTGCTCCTGGTATTTTACCGAGGGTATCACTGACATCCTTTCCAGAGGGCGCGTCTTCGGGTGCAGGACGATTGCCGGAGCTCAGTATCTCAACCAATTCAGCCCAAAAATTTTCGCTGCATTGATGTCCTGTCTGCCTGTAAAGATTGCTTATCGAATCAGCGGTAAGGATGCTCAGCTCATGCAACGAGAGATGAATGTCTCGGAAAATGCTTTTGTCCAGACACCCAACTACCACGCTTACTGCCGACTTGGAGAAAATACCTATTACATCAAGGGACATCCGCCTCTTGCTCAAGCAAGCGATGACGATGTGATGCGTGTTCGTGAGCAGACATCATCGGAGTTCGGGGGCACACCTGTGTCGTTAGACGATGACCATTACTTCAACCGAATCCTTCCGGACAAAAAACGGCCAACGCCCAAAAAAATGTCCCGGAAACTTCCATTTACACAGAGGAGGAGCGAGAGATGAAACGCAAGAATAGAAAGTATGCCGAAATCAGTCCGATGATAGCACAGGCTTCTGAAGAAATAGTGATTGCAGATGTCTCGCAATCCTTTGAGGTGCCCTCTTTTGTTGAACGGCCAGTAATACATGCGCGTCATGCTGACGACTATGCTGTCCGTCTTTGGGAAGAACCGGCTCAAAAACCAATGGCCGTGAAGCGTCATTTTTCTCCAGAGCAAATCGAATCTGATGGCTCCATTGACCTCTCCTCTGTTGATATGAGTAACCCCCGTGAAGTCATCGGGTGCATTTACTGTCTTAGTTCCAGTAGGTTCGAGGTAATGGTCGTTGCCCGGTTGGATAAAGATTTCTACACACATATGCGCCAGATAGAGCTGGAAAAGAAGATGATATTTCGGAATGGAAAAATTCCTTCCCATGAGGAGTATGATATGATGCTCGAAGCATTTGCTCGTGCAATGTCATTCCAAGGTGACATACCAATACGCAGTTCTCAGACACGGAACGCCGTGCTTCTGAGTTCCTTGGAAAGATACATATTGCATGCTGTCAAAGCCGCGACAAACATTGCACCAAGGGACAGAGAGCACGCTGTCGATATCGTGAGAAACCATTTGCTGAAGTGCCCCGTATTCATATCAAGTATGCTTCATTCGATTACAAGCGTATATGTAAGCAGTCTGGTCGATGATGTATTTGATCAATTCACTGCTGCTATTGGGCATCGTCTTAAGGCACTTGAATTGCTAAAGGCGGAAATGATCAGGTTGTGGCCTCGGAACTATTTTGAGAATGTCTTCCCTCGTGATATTCCAGATGCCCTTATCGAACATTTCGATTCCCTAAACCGGTTTTGTTCTACGCACGGTGTGAAAATGAATTTCCCAATGCCATTTGATATGTAATGATCCTTTTGGAGATGAATGGAATCATCAAGGGTTTAACTCAACGACTCAGCATATAGGAGAACTATCATGCCTAAGGCAACGCAGAACTACCTGGTGGAATTATTGTCACAGTTCAAGGAAAGCGACATGTCACCTGTCGAGATGGCCGACCTGCTCAGAGGACTGATGAAACTCCAGCCTGACCTTTTTGAAGAGGAGAAAGCGTCTCCAACACCCAAGCGCAAGTCGCCGTCCAGACCGGCAACGACTTCCAGGGAAGAAAAGCAGGAGAAAGAATCTGCACCGGCAACAACGTAAGGGATTGGGAAGTAAACCGGGTGCGAAGTTACCTGCCTCTCCTCTGATTCTTGCAACATGTCGGATGCAGCACTGACAATTGCCTCAATAATGACGTTGGTGTGTTTCGAAGTGGGGGGTGAGCTACCTGAGAACAAAAAAATCTCGCGCAGTTCATCCCCCACAGCATCCAACGGCAAGGAGGTAGAGGTGAAAAGCAGCAACACTCAGACTATTGCAGATAGCGGTAAGTCTCAGACAGCTCAGTAGGGAGTAATGATGATGGATGGCGAAAACACATACTTCGACGTTGAAATGCTCGCCCGCTACCTGATGATGAGCAAGAACACCATCCGGCAATACGTGAGCCGGAGCAAGATACCGTTCATCAAGGTGCCGGGTTCAAATCTGGTGCGCTTCAGCAAGGTTGCCGTTGACGAGTGGATGATGGGTGGGTTGCAGGGGGCCGGCATCGTTGCAGAAGCGACAACGGCTTACCGAGGAGATGCACATGGCACGACTAAGAGAAAGAAAAGACAGGGGTAATTGGGTGCTGGACTATATTGACCCGGCAGACGGCAAGAGGTATCAGGTCAATGTGGGGGATACAAAGGAGATTGCGGAGGTGTGGCTTGCCAAATGCCAGGAAAAAACTGCCCTGGTCAGGCTGGGGCAGATTGACCGGGTAGGAAAACTCACTCAGGACGACATCGACGGCAAGCGCAAGCAGGCTGAAGAGAGGCGCAAGAAACAGCTCAGAATTGCAGACTATCACTCCTTTCACGAGACCCTGGCTAAGGACGAACTCAACCACAAAGCCGACACCATCAGTGTCTATCGCAATGCCTTCTCCTCGTTCCAGACCATCATCGGGAACAAATTTGTCCACGATATCACCGTGGATGACATCCGGCGATGGAGAAGCACCTTGAGGAAGAAAGGCAGGTCAAAAACCTCTGAATCGATGTGGGGAAGAGCCCTGAAAGCCGCCTGGAACAGGGCAATCAAAGAGGGATATACCGAGGCGAATCCTTTCCGGGAGGTCAAGTTCCCCGGTCTTGGAGAGACCCGAAGAAAAGATAAGAGCATGAAGGTGGCGGAGGTCGAGAAACTTCTCTCTACCACCTTGAAGGTCGGTGGAATCCAGCTCTGGTGTTATTTCCAGTTCCTGCTCAATACCGGCCTTCGGCGCCAGGAGATTCTTACCATCAAAGGCAAAGACATCGACCAGAAAAACAATGTGCTTACCGCCACCATCACCAAGAAACGCGGCGAACCCCTGACAATGAAGGTGCCCATCAACAAGATTCTTCGCGGCATCATCAATGACATGGACCTCACACCCGACGAATATGTCTTCAAGACCACTGCCAGGAAACAGTCATACCGCAAGAAGGGCAATCCCTGGAACAAGTCGTATGTGACGCACAAGTTCAGGGAGATGGCGGACAAAGCGGGGCTACCTGAGCAGTATCCTCTCCATTCACTTCGCAGGACCTACGTAACCCTCATGCACGAGAAGGGGATACCTACGAACGTCATCC
>JABHWQ010000248.1 GCA_018657655.1 Chloroflexota bacterium
CAGTCGATGGGATGCCAGCTTTTGGGTTTCATCAATTTGTACGAACATGTTCCGGGCAAACAGATTGTGCTGGCTTCTTCGGTAATAATGCGAATTGGCACTCGATGGTGTGGGGAAGCCCCCTCATATCAATCCTGAACAAATATATCCCGGCCATGGAAATACCCCAGCATGCGATTATACAATCCATCGAATTCTCCTGGATTAAACGGCTGATCTACAGTATCCCACGATATCTGCGACGAACTCGTTGGTTCTTTGACAATGAATTTGTCATCAGGCGAAGGTCCTGTATGATAACCCGTTCTAACGACCATCGGTCCCAGATGGCAAATCCCCCCTTCACGTCGACGTACAATTTCTTCATACATTATTGGAGAGTCGAAGGATTCCAATACACTGTTCCAACGTTTCTTATACCATGATTTAGAAACTACCCAACACAGTTACACTGCCACATACCAGAAATCTACTACATATCAAAAATCAAAGTATCAATATCTACCCTTTCCCTCGTTGCAGAGACTTGACACTCAAAATCATGAAAACAAGCGCGAATGCCAGCAGGACAACTAGTTCCATCCATATCTCACCCAATCCCCACCCGCGAACCATCACAGACCGCATCGCCTCAACTCCGTAAGTCGGGGGTATTGCGAAAGATGCCCATCGTAGAAAACTGGGGATTGCCTCCACCGGCCAGAAGATTCCGGCCAGCAAAAATGTTGGGAGAATTATCATTGGCAGAAATTGTACGGCCTGCGCCTCCCTTTTGGCTGCAGCAGAAAGGAGAATCCCGAGATTTACACTTACCAAGGCCAACAAAGCAACGATTATGTATGCCAGGAAAGGATTACCTTCAATAGTAATATTGAAGCCCACTGTAGCAATAATGAGCAGTAGAAAAGCCTGCACCATACCTATAACTCCAAAGGCTATAACATATCCCAGCACAATCTCTCCATCACGCATAGGGGAAGCTTTCAAACGTTCTAACGTGCCACTGGTCCGCTCACCAACAAATGCCAACAATGTTAACAACGTGGTCAGCAGAAATATGGCAAAAGCCATAATACCGGGCACAAAGAAATCGATAAACTCAGCGTCTTCGCCATAGACCGGGGATTCACTCACACTAACTGGCATTTCCCCTCCGGCTTGCGTCAGTGTTTCTGTCATCGCCTCCCGCAATGTGGTAGCTATGGCGCTGGCTACGTTGACATTGCTTTTGTCACCCCTCAAATGAATAACGGCATTCTTTGTAGCGATATTTTGAGAAAAGTCCTCCGGGAACACGAAAACCGCCCAGGCATTGCCATCCTCTACTTTTTTTACTGCCTCCTGCTCGCTATCCATAAAACGGATATTGAGAGTCTGTTCATCAAGGTTTCCGATTATTGTATTTGAAAGATCGCTGCCATCGTGATCCACCACGATCACATCAACGTCCTCAACTTCACCGCTGAAAGCGATTCCAAAAAGGGTCATTGCCAAGACTGGAGCTAATATAATTAGAGCTACAGTCCGCCGATCGTGTCTCAATCCGCGAAATATTCGTTTAGTGATAGCCAGGGCTCGTTTAATCCGCATGATGCCCCCCTTTCCTGGCTAGCTCTAAAAACGCATCTTCAAGTGATCCGCACCCGGTAGATTGAATTATGTCTTGCGGAGACCCTTCAGCAATCAATTTGCCCTGCCTCATCACCCCGATCTTGCCACATCGGTGAGCCTCATCCATATAGTGTGTTGTTATCACTACTGTGGCTCCTCGTTTTCCCAAGGTTTCAAAATACTCCCAAAACGACGCTCTCAACTCGGGATCAACCCCGACTGTCGGTTCATCCATAAAGAGCAGTTCCGGATTATGAATCATGCTGCATGCAAGAGAGGTTCGATGCCTCATACCACCACTCAGGTTCGAAACCGGGGTGTTACGCCATTTTGTAAGGTCGACAAATTCCAATAGTTCCTTTTCCGCCGAAGCTATTTCCGCCCGGCTCATACCGTAAACCTCGCCAAAAAGGCAGATATTATCATTAATACTAAGATCGAGATACAAGGCTGTTTCCTGAGGCATATAGCCGATCCTTGGAGCAATGGAATTATCGCCAACCTTCTTCCCCAGTAAAAATGCCTCTCCACCTGTTGGCTTGAGGAGATCACAAAGTACCTTAATTGTGGTGGTTTTCCCCGATCCATTCGGGCCCAGGAGTCCATAGGTTTCGCCTCGTTCTATCTTCAAATCGAGATTATCGACCGCAGTAAACGCGCCGTATTTCTTAACCAGACCACGGGTTTCTACAGCCAAACCATTTTCACCCTGACTCATGTTCACCTCCCTTTAATCCTTTATGAAGCAATTCGGCCAAAACGAGAGAAATGTCCCCAGGTTTTGATGCATCTATCGGACTGCCTTCCCGCTCCAGGCTGTATAGCAAAATGAAGCCTATCCCCATTCCTGTCATCGCTCTGGCAAGAACGGCAGGATCATTTATTTTAAAATCACCGGCAGCCATCCTTGATTCTATGAACGATTCCACCCTGGCCATTATCGGTTTTAGAATCTGTTCCACCCACTGCTTACGAACTTCCGGGTCCCGATTAACTTCGCTAAAAAGAAACATGAAACTATCGATATTATCAAAACCAAATCTCAATCGGTTTTCCATAAAGGCCGAGAGAAAAGCCATGTCATCTTTTTGGCTGGTATCCTCTAGTAAATTCACCAAAGATGCTGTGAAAAACCTTTCTTTCATCAGTGATATCAGTAATTCCCGTTTGCTTTCGAAATAATTGTATATGGTGCCCACAGCTACACCTGCTTCATGAGCAACATCAGGAACGGTCGTTTCCCCGTAACCCTTACGTGCAAATACCGCGAGAGCTGCATTCATAATCCGCTCTCGCTTTTGTTCCACCAGAAATGGAGTGTCCGGTTTCTTACCAGCCATAAATAAACCTCATAATATGAATGAATATTCATTCATATTATGAGGTTACACTGCATTTGCAATGTTGTCAATAGTTATCAATGAACGGTTCCGCTCTATATTGGTTGATTAACAGATTCTATCTCTTTGGGGAATGATGTGGTGAAGAAGGTATTGGAGTAAGTTCGGCGGATCAGAATAAACTCTAGTTGGCCTGTCTAAAGAAGATGAAAAAGGAAACCAATAATTAGTGCGAGTATGGACCTAGGCACTAGATGTTCACAAAGAATTGTTATCCTGTATAGGGTTCACTATCTCTACCAATGAGTACGTCTACCGAACAACCATCACTTAGTTGGATTCTTCCCAATAGTACACAGTCGGGAGGTCCATACTCGCACGGGGATTATACCACTTTGGGGGAGTTTGTCAACCAGAAACGAGCGGAACCCAAGAGACGAGTAAAGGCTTGCTATTTTCGGGCTACGATGATCGCGGTATTCCACGTAAAAAACATTTTATCATCCATTATTTGAGGACTCATCGCTGCCTTATCGCCTTCCATCGAATCAATTATCATTTCTCGTATCGTCTTTGTGGTTTCGGCATCAGCGCCGCCCAATCGAATCCACTCGTCGAAGGCCATGATATGAGGCCATAGTTCCGAGTGCGATACAATCAACCCACTTGATCTGAGCATTCCCTCCAATTCCGAACGCTTCCATTGCCTTACCTCAGAAATATCGCGTAGTTTGGTTATTCGGTTTTGAAGGTCGCCTTCTTGTTGATCCTCAGAAGAGATTACGTCCATTATCATTACCCTGCCACCTTGCTTACACACACGCGCCATCTCAGCAAACGCAGTTTCAGGTTCAGTAAAATGGTGTACCGCTATTCGGCAAGTAACCACATCAAAACTCTCGGCGGCGAACGGCATCCGGGCGGCATCAGCTAGCGCCAAAACGGTGTTATTCTGGTTCCCAAGCGCTACCTTTGCTTTCTCCAGCATAGCCATGGTAAAATCGGTCGCTATCAGTTCCGCTCCGGTATTAGAGATTGCTACAGCAAGAAATCCTGTACCCGTAGCTATATCCAGGATTCTATCGTTTTTCGTAATTTCAGCCAGCTTTAGCAATAACGCCAAATTACGTTCGTCTGCCAATAAACTGCTGGTGCTATACTCCTGAGACTTTTTGCCAAAAAGTTGGCGTACCAGTGACTCCTGTGATTCTGAATTCTCTTTCATGCTTTCATTCCCTCATTAGAGCTTATTATGTCAAGTGCGGACATGTGCGGTGATTATCGCTGCTGTGTATGTAAAATACACTTCTTCATCACGCAACTGAACTCTCAAACCCGACTTGTCATCTTCAATCGACTCCATCATCAACTGTCGAACCTTATTAGCGGCCACTTCGTCCGGATTGGCAATGTAAAGCCATTCCTCCATTTGCCAAGTATATTTCCACGTATTGACTTCGTCCATTTCCAAGTCACACGTTTTCAGCATTCCTTCCAGTTCCGATCGGGAATATTGTTTGACATGAGAAGAATCCCGCAATCGTTCCATCTTGTTATGGTATTCGCTCCGAGCACCATCCTCCGAAGAGACAATATCCATAATCACAATTCGCCCTTCCGGCCTGCATACCCTGCGTATCTCGCGAAAAGCCTCATCCGGTTTAGTGAAATGATGTAATGCTACCCGGCAAGTAACCACATCGAAAGAATCATCTTCAAAAGGAAGTATTTCGACATCTGCCAATGCGAATGAGGTGTTGTCCCCCGTCTTTGGACGTGTTTGTTGCAACATTTCCAAAGTAATATCAGTTGCCACTACATCCTTGGCAACCTTTGATAAAGCAGCCGCCAAAAAGCCTGTTCCCGTAGCCAAATCCAGAACCCTTTCACTCCCCATAATCCCGGCCATTCTAATGATGGCATTCAGATTTTCCTCGTCAGCCAGGAGGCAATTGGCATTGTAGGACAACGCCTGCCTTCCAAAGTTTTCCTGAACCTGCCGTTTTATCCCCTGTGAGTTGTCACCACTCGTTTTATTACCATTCACAGCAGCAGCTGCTCCCTTGCGCGATCGAACTCCTGCTTAAGGTCTTCGGATTCCAATGAAAGCGCTTCCCACTCTTCAGTGAGGGTGTCGATAGTATTTTTTAGTTTGCGATGTTCTTCTATTGTCTCCACAACGCGAGCGCTATCATCATAGTGCTCAGGATCAGCCATTAACTCCTGAACGCGAGCAAATTTAACTTCTAACTCTGAAAGCTCCGTTTCGATCTCTTTTATTCGTTTTTTTATCGGGGAGCTTTTTCGATAGTATTCGTTCCTCAGTTCTCCCTCAACTTGTTTTCGTGACCGCGATTTGTCTTTTTTCGAACCGTCTGTTTTGGAAGTGTCTGTCGAAACATCCGGGGATACTTCTGAGCCGTACTGCTCCTTCCAGTATAAGTAGCTATCATAGTTGCCGGGAAATACATGGATATTTCCGTTTTTGACTTCCACAATTTTGTTAGCGATCTGCTGGATCAACGTTCTATCGTGAGTAATAAAACAGAGTGTGCCGCCATACGATTCAAGGGCATCTGTGAGGACTTCTCGGGATGGAATATCGAGATGATTGGTTGGCTCATCCATTAACAGCAAATTGGCTGGCCGAACCAGCATTTTGGCAATAGCCAAGCGTGCTTTCTCTCCACCGGAAAGCACGGACACTTTTTTCTCTACATCGTTCCCGCTAAAAATGAATGCCCCCAGTATTCCCCTCAGTTTCTGTTCCGATTCATCGCCCGCCATGCGACGAAGTTCTGCCAGCACCGTATTTTGGGGATCGAGCAAATCCAATTGATACTGGGCATAATAGGCAGTCTCCACCTTATGTCCCAGCTTGCGTTCCCCTTTTTCGAAAGGTAACTCTCCCGTCAGGATTTTCAAAAGAGTGGTTTTCCCAGCCCCGTTTGGTCCTACCAGAGCCACACAATCGCCTCTATTTAATACAAGGTTGAGGTTTCCATACACCTCATTCGACCCATACGATTTTGAAACATGCTTCAGTGCAATTACCTCTTCTCCGCTTCTCTCCGGTTCCGGGAACGAGATTCGCACCTTCCTGGTCGATCTGGGGACGATTATCCGTTCCATTTTGTCCAGACGTTTTATTCGGCTCTGGGCCTGTGACGCTCGTTTTTTATCGGCCCTGAAGCGTTCGATAAACCTCGTCTCTTTCTTTATTTTAATCTCCTGCCGTTTGGCTGTAGCCTCACGCACTTCCAGACCTTTCTGACGGGCAATTACATGACTGTCATAGTTACCTTCATGAACTATCACCTCGTCCTGATCGAAAGCCAAGACCTTTTTTACGACCCGATTCAAAAACGATCGATCATGGGAAGTAACCAGGACTGCGCCTTGGTAGCTTTTGAGATATTCCTCAAACCACATGCACGATTCAAGATCGAGGTGATTTGTTGGTTCGTCCAAAAGAAGCAAGTCAGGGTTTAAAAGAAGAAGCTTAGCAAGCGCAGCTCGCATCAACCAACCACCGCTGAATTCATTCAAAGGTCTGTTGAAATCTGACTCCGAAAACCCAAGCCCTGAAAGGATCACTTTGGATTCATATTCGGCATCATACCCTCCGGCTGCTTCATACTGATGCTGGAGTTCGCCAAGCTCTCTAAGTAGTTTTTCCGAACTATCCAATTCCAAACCTTCCGCCAGGTCCTCCTGGAGAATCCTGATTCTGTGCTCAAGGCCGGTCAGACGAGTGGAAGCTCCAGCTACATCCTCCAGAAGTTTTCGTTTTGAAGAGGGCTTTATTTCCTGCTCCAGAAAACCGATGTCGGTACCCTTTCTTATTGTCACGCTGCCAGAATCGGGAGCCATGTTCCCTGTGATAAGTTCAAACAAAGTTGTCTTTCCCGATCCATTCGGGCCTATTATGGCAATTCGGTCCCGGGCGCTGACATTTAAGGTCACCCCGGAAAAAAGCGTACGGTCACCGTATGATTTGGTAAGATTGGAAATGCTTAGCATATCGAATTTACACCTACGTTAAATCATCGTACATTAGGGGCAAAGACAAAGCAAGTTACGCACATAACAATATTGACTACTTCCTTTCATTGTTGTAAACTCCCCGTAATAAAACATGATCGTTTGTTAGAGGAGGATCGAAATGTTTTGTACCAAATGTGGAGCAGATAACAATGATAATGCCGAATTCTGCACCAGTTGCGGGAACTCACTGAAAGGCGGGGCGCCTGCCCGTAGCGCCTCGAATCAAACCAGCACTAGCTTAACCAAAAGGGATCCAATAATGGTACTAATTTTCACCATCATAACGTTTGGTATCTATGGTATATACTGGTACGTTATGACCAAACTGGAGATGAACGAATCCGGCGCTGATATTCCCACAGCATGGCTGATCATATTACCGATCATAAGCATCTGGTGGATGTGGAAATTCAGCGAGGGTGTTGAGCAAGTAACAGATGGTCAAATGAATGGGCCTATTGCATTTCTACTGCTTTTCCTACTCGGTGGCATTGGCGCAGCCATAATTCAGAGTTCTTTGAATAAATTTGCTGCCGATTAGAGGAACCAATATCAGTAGTATTTGTTTTCGTATTTTATCAGGATAAATCCATAAACGTTTAGACAACAATGCGATATCGTTGTCTAGGCGCATCGTTCCATTAGTTACGTGCCACCATCGCCATATCCCATTTTTGTACTTTGGGAAGTCTCTCGTGACATGGCAGACGAACCACTCCATTTTGGAAATCCCCTCGTACTTCGAATTGAAACTACCTTCATGCACTGCTATAATCATAGCCAACTATCATAAATCCTGAAGCCGGAGGAATTTAACAGTGAAAAAAACTGCCCTCACATTATTGCTCATTACGCTGGCATTATTTATGTCAACTTTTATATACGGCTGCTCTAGTGACGGAGGTGCCACAGGGGAACCCGGAACCGCAGGCGCTCAAGGCCCAAAAGGGGACACAGGAGATATCGGTCCAGTAGGACCCCAGGGACCGGAAGGTAAAAGTGGTGATGCGCTGGCATTCCCTGATGGTTTCGATGGTGTAACCTCAATAATCCGCGGATCTCTATTCTCATCCCCATACACCATTCCAGCAGGCAAAACACTATACATAAACAACATCAATAACGATGGATGGACACCCAATAACCTCAAGGTTGACGGAATAGCAGTTGCACCTATCTCCGGTTTTAACTCCTACCAACTGCCAATAGTCGTAGCTGATGGACAGACTCTTTCCGCAGAGCTTCGCGAGAACTCATCGGACATCGTTTTTAATGGTTTCCTTGTAGATACCAGCATCACTCCAATCACTCAAAACAACCTTGTCAATATGCCTTATGCCGTACCTAATGGAAAAACCCTTTACATTAACCACCTGAATCCTGATTTTATATCGTATACTGAGCTAATGGTCGATGGCACTACGGTTTGCTCTATAACCAAATTTTATTCGTGCCAGCATCCAATCGTTGTAAATGAAGGTCAGGTTATCTCCACCGATCCACACAACATTACCATCAATGGTTACCTAATGGATAATTGATAGTAATATCTCACCCAATACTGCGGTCAAGGAAGAGATGCTTGAGTTTGCCAGGAAATGGGGCCCCCAGCCATTTCATCTTGATGAGGAGGCAGCTCGTTCTTATCCCAGCGGAGAATTGACAGCGCCCTCAGGGTATATGCTGGGCATCACTACTTTGCTGCTCGCTCGTATGAATCCTCCCAAAGTAGCAGTATTAGCCAATCTGGAGTATGAGAGAACCAAACTTCCAGTAGCGGTTCGTGCTGGTGACGAACTCATTATGAGAATGGAGCACCTCGAAAAACGAGAATCGCAGAGCAGACCTGACCGCGGAATTGTTCGCACTCTAATGGAGGTCAAGAACCAGCACGATCAAATAGTGCTTAGCTCTGTTGGTCTTGGTTTGGTGGCAAGACGGAAAACCAAGTGAAGAAGGTGTTTATATGTCGGATGAATTGGTAAAAATAATTTCATCAAAATTACCTGAACAATCAAATATAGATATACCTCCAAAAATATTTGTGGATATGGAGGGAGAGTACATAGACTACGAGGAAGGGAAATCGCTCACTGCAAGATTTCCGGTAAAAGAACGATATCAGAATCCACTTAGAGCGATGCAGGGAGGCATGATAGTTGCCGCTATGGACAACACGTTCGGGCCTTTGAGTTATATGGTCGGCCCCCCAAGTGTTACTGCGCATATCAATGCAACATATATACGCTCGGTTACAGCAAAAGACAAGTTTATTGATGTGACCGCAATGGTCGTTGAAGTAACCAAAAGTATGCTCCACATGCGAGCCGAGGTTAGAAATCTTGATGGCGATTTAGTAGCTATCAGTCAATTAATCAACTATTTTGTAAAACCAGCATAGTATCATTTAAGTGGATTTGATAACATTTTATACAGATGAATCGAGTCATACTTAGACAACCAATACCCGAAGCTGGCCTAAGCCCAAAGACAACCGACTATGTATGCTGATAGAGATGTTATGCTGCTTCCCTGGTGTCTTCATTCTTTCGAAAATGGCAATAGATGTACGGTTGTCTGACGCCTAATGGAGTTACGTGCTCTTGTTGAAGATTCTGTATGAGGTGGAAACCTTCTTCGAATTCATGACATAACGAGTCAGGTGTATATCGAACCAGATCTAATCCACTACATTTCGGGGGAGCTTCGGGACTGAAGGTTGCGATTATAAGATTCCCGTTTGGCTTGAGAGATTGCCATACGGCATTAAAATACGTATTTCGATCCTCGGGACTGGTGAGGAAATGAAAAACAGCTCGATCATGCCATAAATCGTATTGGTTGGGCGGAGGCGTATATTTAGTGACATCAGCTTCAATCCAAGTGACTTCACTAGATCGATTGCCTAATCGATTCTTGGCAATTTCGATGGCATATGAGGAGAGATCGAGAATGGTAACGTTGTCAAATCCTCTATCAAGCAGATCATCCACCAAAGTTGAACAGCCGCCTCCAATATCAATAATTTGTGCGGACTGCTCCAACGCAATCTCCTCGATAAATTGTAGCGAATTCTCCAAGTGGGGTCGATACCAGCCCACTTGAGAAGGATCTGTATGCTGATATACGTTGTCCCAATGTGATTTGCGCTCCATCTCATCACCTCTGACCAAATACTATACGGCTATTATAGACCAACCATTGGTGAAGGCAAATCTAATGGTTTTCACTGAAGACATCCTTTGTATCAATTTACACGGTATAGCAAGTTGATTGACACGACTAACCATCGCGGCTAGTTTTTAGTTTTGGCATGTTTCCCTTTGCAGCCCTCTTCCCAGCGCTGTAATCCGCACCCGCTACAAGACCCGCCACGGCAATCAACAGTCTCTTCCTCTTCAATGGCGCGCGCATACTCTCGCTTAAGAAATTCGATACTCACGCCTGTGTCGATGTGAGCCCAAGGCAGAGCTTCATCAAGCGCTCGTTCCCCAACATAACTCATGGGATCTATCCCGCATTCATCAAAAGACTGCATCCATTTATCGAAATCAAAGAGTTCATTCCAAGCATCGAAGATACAACCTTTCTGCCAGGCCATATGAATGACCTTCCCCAACCGCCGATCTCCTCTAGACATTACCCCTTCGAGCAGGCTTACCTGAGGATCATGCCAGGAAAGTTTGGATTCGGCTTTGCGAATTCCGTGTTTTAGAATGTCCTGTTTTGCTGACAGGTCTTCTTCAGAGCTTTGTGCTACCCACTGAAATGGGGTATGAGCTTTGGGAATAAGCGTGGAAACATTGACCCGAATGTTCGGTTTCCTTCCATTTACCCCCTTGATCTGCCGTACTCGTCTAACCAGATCGACAATACCTGTTACGTCTTGCTCAGCCTCCGTTGGCAGACCAATCATGAAATACAATTTGAAGTTACGCCATCCGTGATCAAGTGCAAGCGCAATACACTGTATGATATCCTCTTCCGTTACCCCTTTGTTTATGACGCGGCGCATTCGAGCTGTACCGGCCTCTGGCGCGAACGTCAAACCGGTTTTTCGCTGTCCCTGAATTGACCTGGCCAGTTCTATTGAAAACGCATCAGGTCTGAGGCTAGGCAAAGATATATTAAGATGATGACCCCTGTATTTCTCCGAAATAGAAGTAACTAATTCCGTAATACCGGAATAATCGCTGGTAC
Source organism: Chloroflexota bacterium (assembly GCA_018657655.1). GTDB lineage: Bacteria > Chloroflexota > Dehalococcoidia > SZUA-161 > SpSt-899 > JABMQN01. Next base: position 11,199 of record JABHWQ010000248.1, read on the forward strand.
TCAGAGAAAGCAATGATATTTCTTCATATCCGCAATTAGTTTCAATCTCATCCACGGCGCTGACAATCTCGGAAACCGAACGTTCCCGTACTGGCCGATAAATAATACTCGCCTGGCAAAAACGGCAGCCCCTGGTGCAACCGCGCTGGATCTCAACCGCTCCCCTGTCATGCGTAACCTCGATGAACGGAATGATAGGGCGAGTGAGCGGCGCAGGTAATTCGGATACAATCCTTCGTTCAATAACCTCTTTGGCTTCCGGGGCTATCGGTATAATAGATTCGAAGCTTCCATCGGGTTTATATTCAACTCGATACAAAGCAGGTACATAGATACCCCTAATCTGAGCAATGGATCGAAGCAACTCATCTTTTGAACCCGATCCACCTTTCTTCCAGAGAGCCGCGGCATCGATCAGTTCCAGGATGACCTCTTCCCCTTCGCCGATAACAAAGGCATCGATGAAATCCGACATGGGTTCAGGGTTTAGAGCGCAGCTACCGCCAGCAATAACCAGGGGTAACGATTCGTTTCGGTCTTCAGACCTAACCGGGAGGCCAGCCAAATCGAGCATGTTCAGCACATTAGTGTAGGATAACTCATAACCCAGCGAAAAGCCTATTACATCGAAATCTCTCAAAGGATGCTTTGTTTCCAAGCTAAAGAGAGGGATCGATGATTGACGAATCTGCGATGCCATGTCTACCCACGGAGCAAAAACCCGCTCAGCCAGTACATCGGGGCGTTTATTTAACAGATCGTACAGTGTGGCTATCCCCATATTAGACATACCGATCTCGTATGCATCCGGATAGGCCAGGACAATCTTAGTATCAATTGCATCCCAATCTTTGATGATACTATTCCATTCCCCTCCCGTGTAACGGCCAGGACGGGTTACGTTGTGCAAAACTCTGTTTAAATCCAACATATACAGTTTCCTTCAAATTAAGCCTGAATATTATAGCCGCTGAATCGGATCAAGCGCAAATCAGGCATCTGCTTTAAAACTAGGGTTGAAAAAGTTTCACCTGGACAGTACAATCGAAGCATAGTAAAACGAACCTTAGCGGGAGAACATTGATGGGCAAGAAAATATATCAATCTGGAGACAGATACGCCAAGCAGGGTAGCCAGCCAAAGAAGAAACGCTCCCAGAAACCCAGGCCTCAAATCAACGCCAGCGGTGCTTCTCCGCAAGCAACTGTGGCAGAACGTTCTACAAGGAGAGTACTACAGTCATCGCCACCTGCTACCAGGCAAGCAGCGTCTGCAAAAGCTTCCGTATACGGATATGTATTCTCTGATTTAAAAAGAACCGGGATATTTGCCGCGATAGCGTTTGTCATACTCATCATACTGGCCATTATACTTTAGGGCCTCTTTCGTCTGTCTTTACTATAAATAAATCCTTGCCACCTTCTTTTGAACTGGCCCCGATTTTGGGCAGCATTGCGTGCGAGAATTCACCCTTTTTCTTTTTCGAAGATGATAGATTTTGGATGTTGTCTTTTATTTCAGCCAGTTTTCCCTCTGCCTCTTTTGAACCCACCTCTACTATTACGCCACTTACCCCAGCTTCAAATAGCAATTCCAAATCAGCCCTATTCTCCGGTAAGGGCACCAACGCCGGCTTGTCAGCCAAAGCAAGTAGCCTCCCATAATTCATAAGCTGTTTAATACTCAAATGATCAGATTTTCCCTTCCCAGTAATTAGCAGGGCATCAACCTGAATTACCTCGATTGCTTCAGCGAGACCATCCTCCCAATATGAGTCGACCTCTAAAACCTTGCCTATTTTCTCATCATGCAATAACTGTGCCGGCAATTCGTAATTCACCACTATATAGTCGCAACCTGCCGCTGACAGGCTTTCAATATCCTCGATGTCGCCTGCTTTCAATCGCACGCCCCATGGTGTTTTTCCCATCAAACCGCTTAGCTTAGAAATTGAGGCTAGCTGGTCGATAGGGTTTCTGATATCAAAGAGCAGCGCATCCGATCCTCCCGAAATGGCTTGTCCCACCAAGTCAGAATCGTACTGATCCAGTAGGGCAACGAGTATCATGGGAGCGCTCTTAAACCTAGCTCTTTGACCAAAGCCAATCGGCTGGTCATTCCCGCGAGAAATCTGTTCCCGCTTTTTAACGAATTCGCTCATACTCAACCCTTATTTATTCACGGTTAGCCTTTTGATTGCCTGTCCCAGACCTTCAAGCGTAAGAGGAAACATAGGGAATATCTGTTCTATCATCTGTACAGTGGGATGCTTCCAGAAATGTTCTTCTTCAGGGTTCATCCACACACAATGGGTAAAGTGATTCGCAAGTTCCTGGAGCCTGAGAATACCCGGCTTTTCGTTGCGTTCGTAGTAATAGATTGCTCCATATCTGTGTGTAAGCTCAGAGGTCGCCATCCGGCCATCACCTACCAGCACCACCTTATAATCGGAAGTGAAATTGCGGGTAAGCCACTCGGTCGGTATTCCATCGTCATGCTCAATATCCTGATAGACGTTATCATAAATGCAATTGTGGAAGTAAAAGAATTTGAAATCCTTGAAATGGGAAACAGAGTGCGCCGCAGTAAACAACCGTGAGCACAATCGAGCATAGGGTATCATCGAACCGCCAGTATCCATCATCAGCAGCAACTTGGTGGAATTGATCCGGCTGCGCATCCATTTGAGATCGATATCACCGGCATTACGGGCAGTTGAATCGATGGTACCTTCGATATCCAACTCTTCCTCGGGGCCAATCCGGCCAAGCTGACGTAATCCCCGTAAAGCAATTTTTATCTGTCTTACATCAAGGATCACATCACTGCGGTAGCCCTTGAACTGCCGCTTTTGCGCTATTTGAACTGCCCCCCTGCCCTTCGATTCCCC
>JABHWQ010000537.1 GCA_018657655.1 Chloroflexota bacterium
CACCCTGGCATCGCTGCCTTCAAATGCCTCCCGCAGCCATTGCCCCTTATAATCGACGTTCGTGGGAACCCAGATGGCTCCCAGCTTATTCGCGCCAAATGCGATGAAGGCAAATTCCGGGCAGCTTTCCATGAAGATGGCTACCGTATCCCCCCGGCCAATCCCCAGTTCACTCAAACCGGCGGCATAGGAATTCGCCAGGTCATTGACTTGCGCAAAGGAATACCTGTCTTCACCAGCCATGATGAATATTTTGTCACCGTTATCCTCGGCCTGGCGCTGTAGAATCTTGCCAAGCACTCTATCGCTTCTGTTTTCAAGGTTAACCCAACTCATATTCACTCCCTAATATAGATTTCAATTAATTGAATTTACCGCAATATATGATCCACAGTGCCTTCTTGTTTGCACATATGACTTCCCGATCTTAATTTGCCAATTACCACTTGGAATCAGAGGGCACCTCCGCCCACAAAAGTCGGCGGATTCTCATCTGTCTGCATGTTGTTTTCTCCTTCCGGTAGACCTTCACGACTTTGTCCATGAGACACATGACACTCTTGACTCCCAAGACGATTTTCGTGCAATATTGGACCTTCTAAGATGATATTCTGTGCTTCACTGCCTTTTCGTAGAGCCCTCTTATGATCACGGTATTGTCATCAGGAGTTTTTTCAGAGGTTCCTAATAGCCGCAACCCGCAGCTATTGGCTAGTCTTTGACCATCCTTAAGCGCATCATTGTTTCGTATTTCAAGAGGCCAGGAATCTGGCCCAACCGTTCCCGGACAAAAGCGGAAAGTTCCTGATCATCCTTGAAACCAACCCAGACAATCAGATCGAACTGCCCGGTATTGATCAGAACATGATGAACGCATCGGAGAGCAGCCAGCTCACTGGCAATTGCACCAACTCTCCCCGGTTCAATATTGATCCCGATCATAGCCTGTGTCTGAAATCCGAGGGCAAGTGGATCGGGCACTGCCACGATGCGGATCATGTTTTCGTCCATCAGGTGCTGCAACCTTCGTCCTACGGTTGATATATTGACTCCCAGCGTGCGTGCAAGTTGGTGTTGGGTCTGGAGCGCATCACGGCGCACTTCTTCGATCAGTCTCAAGTCCAATTGATCGAGCGGCTGTCTGGGCGGGTTCATATCCCAGAAGTAGTTTTGATCCGATAGAAAAGCATACGAAACCTTCACCAATTCGAGATTGATCATTGTCTCCACTCGAGTAATGCCATCGATCATTGCCAGATCGCGCTGGATAAACCCGGAGAGATTCTCGGGTTTATCCAGAATCGCCGCCGCTACCACATCGTATCGGCCTGTGAAGATGCCGACAAGCTGAACCGAACGATGGGAGGCTATAGAGTTGGCAACCGAATCTATCTTGCCAGGTTGGGTATTTATACCCATATATATTCGCATCCTGTATCCACGATGCATTATGTGCGGGATGGCGACGATGCGGATGATGTTGCTATCCAAAAGCTGTTCGAACTTTTCCCGCAGTGTATTTCTGTTTGTGCGAAGCTTGTATGCGAGTTCGGTGATTGTCTGTCGAGCGTTTCCCTCCAACTCTGCTATCAGTAGGAGGTGAAGTTCGTCTAGAGGTTGGCGGGTTTTAAGATTAGAGTTAGAAGATGTCACCATTTGATTAGCAACCTAAAATGACTACTGTTGCGATATCATTATTTGCAAATTGCTACTAATATACGCAATATGTGCTTACATATGAAACCATATATGCATACATTGAGATGAATTATAACATTATATGGTGCTAGCGTCAATTATACATATTGCGTTATAATAAAGGTTACAGAAGATAAGGGTGTTGCCTCAAAATAGGAGTTACCGAAAAAACGGAGGAGAGGATGACCGGAGGCAGCATCAGAGAGTATGCAGCAGCAGTTAGGAAGAGATATTGGCACGTGGATCTAAAGGGGAAAGGACGAGCCACGCAGTATATGATACAAAGTACCATTTAGTGTGGACGCCAAAGTATAGGAAGTGGATATTGCGAGGGGATATTCGAGGAAGGGTTAGGGAACTGCTTGAGGATATAGCAAAGAATCATGAATTTGAGATAGATGAGATGGAAGTGGTAGATGATCATGTGCATATATTTCTATCGTTCCCGCCAAGGTATAGCATAGCGAGAGTGGTTGGAATGATGAAAAGCATCAGTGCCAGATGCAGTCATTCTAGATGCCCCGCCTTGTAGGCGGGGAGATGCACGTCACTGGCCTCAATGTTTAAAACTAACAATTGTAGGCATCTCACATGTATAGAACTGCATTGGAGCTACATTATTCACTACAACGATGATATGATGTGCCATAATCCCCATTCATATGGATGCGAATTAGATGATGCAACCCGATAGAAAAGCAACTCTAAATCTGGAGTGTAGCGAAGCTAACGAAAGGCAAATTCGTAGAGTTACATGGATGGGCCTTATCATAAATCTGTTGCTTGCAGCCTTCAAGTTCGTGGCTGGCATCATCGGCTCAAGTCAAGTCATTGTAGCTGATGCAGTACATAGCTTGACTGACTGTACAACTGACGTTGCTGTTTTAGTTGGATCCCGGTATTGGTCAAGGCCCCCAGACGAAGGCCACCCGCACGGACATCGACGGATTGAAACTCTGGTCACCATATTCATTGGTACCGCACTTTTCATTGCCGCGATTGAAATTGGGTGGGAATCCATCAACACTCTGCATGAGAAACATAGCCATCCACCGGGGTGGATCGCATTCGCCGCTGCTGGCGTTTCAATCGTGATCAAAGAAGCTCTCTATCGATGGACAGCTTTGGTTGGAAAGCGTGTCAAGTCCCCTGCTCTCGTAGCAAATGCATGGCACCATCGTCTTGATGCGATCAGTTCGGTTCCGGCGCTTCTTGCGGTTGGTGGAGCCATTCTATTTTCTACATGGGCATTCCTTGATCATGTCGGTGCTATTGTGGTTTCAATACTCATCATGCAAGCTGCTATCAAGATAATTTGGCCAGGAATCAGAGAGTTTACCGATGCAGGAGCACCAAAACACATCTGTGAACAGATTAAGAACATTGCGCGAAAGGAAGCTGCGGTTAAGCAAGTTCATGCGATAAGAACCCGGTACATAGGCACAAACCTTCAAGTAGACTTGCATATTGTTGTTGATGGATCGATGACTGTACTTGAAGGACATAATGTAGCGGGAGCGGTCAAGAACCGGATCCTTTCTGAAGGGCCAGATGTCATCGACGTTTTGGTCCACATCGAGCCAAGCGAAACGGCTATATCTGAGGAAGAATGTCTTTAACAATGAGTTGCAATCTATTATAGGATGATGGTTGGCCCTCTGACGAGACTGTTGCAAAAGAGATGTTTGGGGAGAAAAACAAGGTTAATGACCAATTTTTAAGAGCTACTATTCTGTGATAGTGGAGACTAGTCTTTATAGTGCTGAGGCCTACCGATTCAGGTCACATATTTTCCTCATTTAGCCGCATAGCCATACCCCTGCCCTATTAGCTTTTCAATATTGTGTACTATGCAATAGAGCAGCCATTGGATATTCACCTTGCCTTTTCCTCTTAACGTGAAACGATCCATCCGTTTCTATGTGGATTTAGTGTGCAGACTAATAAATTAAAGAGATTGTCTGATACAATTAGAGCAGTAATGGAATAACCCTGTGTGGTTGGCCTATCCTTTATTTTGTCTGTACCTTGTAAATCACTACCGTAAATTGAAGATGTTTCTCCCAACGACGCGAAAAGAACTTGACCAACTGGGATGGGATCAATTGGACGTCATCCTCGTTACCGGAGATAGCTATATCGATAGCCCGTTTATCGGGATAGCGGTAATCGGGAAGGTGCTCAGCCATGCCGGTTATCGAGTTGGCGTGATCGCCCAGCCCGATATTAACTCTGATGAAGATATCTGTCGGTTGGGAGAGCCAAGATTGTTTTGGGGTGTATCGGGTGGTAGTATCGATTCGATGGTAGCCAACTATACAGCACTGAAAAAAAAGCGGAAAAGCGATGATTACACTCCCGGCGGGAAAAACGATCGGCGACCTGATCGGGCGACTATCGTTTATGCAAACTTGATTCGGCGTTTCTCTAAGAATACCCGGCCAATAGTGCTGGGGGGAATTGAAGCCAGCTTGCGGCGTATCGCCCATTATGACTTCTGGTCAGACCGGATTCGCTCGTCTATCCTGTTTGATGCCAAGGCAAATTACCTCCTGTACGGTATGGCTGAGAAATCAATCGTAGAGCTTGCTGATGGGCTAAAGGTTGGCGATGATGTGCGGAATATTCGGGGCTTGTGCTA
>JABHWQ010000261.1 GCA_018657655.1 Chloroflexota bacterium
ATGGGATGCGGTGTGGGGAATATCTGCCCGGCGCCAAATATACCTATCGACGATTGGGGACTAGATGATCCAAAAGGGCAATCGATTGAAAAAGTCAGGGCGATACGCGATGATATCAAGATGAGAGTAATCGATTTGCTCAAAGAACTTGAAAGCGAGTAACACCCGGAGGATTTAAAATGGAAGAAGCGGAAAAAGCATTAGAGATACTGCGAAGCGCTATGAAGATGGAAAAAGATGGTCGTGAATTCTATCTTAAGTCTGCCGAGAACAGCCAATCGGATATAGCCAGAAACTTGTTTGAAGTTTTGGCCAAAGAAGAAATAGTCCATCAAGAAGTTATTGGTGAGATTTACGAAGCACTCAAATCCGGCAACCAATGGCCTGATGTCAAAATAACTCCGGTTCACGATAAAAACGCCGAAAACATCTTTTCCGCCGCCCTTAAAGACCCACAACAGCAAACAGCAGCCACCGATGATCTGGAAGCCGTGGGAATCGCGTTAAAAATGGAGGAACGAGCTTATAGACTTTATAGCGATCGTGCCAAAGAGTCCACGTATCCTGCAGAGGAGAATTTCTACAAAGCTCTGGCGATTGAAGAGCAATCACACATAATGAGCCTGCGCGATACCGAAGAATATCTAACCGATACGGAAGGCTGGTTCATGAAAAAACAGCACATAACTTTGGATGGAGATAGTTGAAGAAGATATGAATAGGAATATAAGCTGGTTGGTTTTTCTGGGAGTATCCCTGCTGGCAGCATCGGTTGCAGTATACTACGTTCATTACCTGATATTTGATGATGCCCATCACATTTTTATTTATATGGTGGGTGATATTGCCTTCGTCTTCATTGAGGTCTTAATGGTTACCCTCATAATTCATAGGGTCCTCACCGAACGAGAAAAGCACGAGCGAATGGAAAAAATGAACATGGTCATCGGGGCATTCTTTAGCGAGATTGGAACCACCCTGCTCACCTATTTTTCCGATTTTGATCCCAAGCTGGAAACCATCAGGAAAGACCTTATTGTTAAAGATAACTGGTCCGAAAAAGAATTTGCCCAGGTAAGCCAACGTCTCAGAAAACATGATTACATGGTTGAGGCAAGCGGGATCGAACTCAATGAGCTTGCCTCGTTTCTGGTAGGCAAAAGGCAGTTCCTGCTGGGGCTGATGCAGAATCCTACTCTCCTGGAACATGAGTCTTTTACCGGTCTGTTGCAGCCGGTTTTCCACTTGACCGAGGAATTAGCCGCAAGGGGAAACGTTTGCCAGATAACCGATCCGGATTGCAAACATCTCAACAACGATATAAGACGCGTTTACGAACTACTTGTACATCAGTGGCTTGAATATATGCAACATCTGAAATCCAACTATCCCTATTTCTTCAACTATGGCATGAGAACAAATCCATTTGACCAAACAGCTTCTCCGTTTGTCAAATGATGCCAAGCATCGAATACTAGACACAAACGAGTCGTCAGACAAACTGGCTTATTGTTGGCGACCAGTTACCCTTGAACAGCTATTGCTATGATAGCTTTCAATCAGTTTAAGGAAGCTCTGAATAAGTGGTGACTTCGGGGGTCTGGGGGGTGTCCCCCAGATATAAAAGTCCCCCAAGACTGGGGGATACAGGGGGTTGATCAGAGGTTCCTTAAGTCAGAGTGACTTGATGAAAAAGATATATCTGGACTTCAATGCCAGCACTCCAATCGCCCCCGAAGTTTTGGAAGCCATGGAGCCGTTCCTGAGAGATCACTATGGCAATCCCTCAAGCCGGCATTGGGCAGGCATACCTGCCAAACAAGCTATCGAGCACGCAAGAGAGCAAGTTGCTGGCCTGCTCGGCTGCTTCCCCGACGAATTAGTCTTTACCAGTGGTGGTACGGAATCAAATAATCATGCTATCAAGGGAGCTTTTTTCGCATTAAAGCATCGTGGAAACCATATCATCACAACCCAGATCGAGCATCCGGCTATCATCAAGCCATGTCAATTCTTAGAAAAACTTGACGCAAATATAACATACATTCCGGTTGATCAACATGGAAAAGTAGACCCAGAGAGCATTCGCAACGCAATCACCAGTAAGACGATCCTGATTTCGGTTATGCATGCTAATAATGAAGTAGGGACTATACAGGATATTGGCCAGATTTCTCATATCGCTCGAGAACAGGAGATACTATTCCACACGGATGCAGCCCAATCTATTGGCAAAATTCCGACACTGGTTTCAGACCTGGGAGTTGATTTGCTATCAGTAGCCGGACATAAGATTTACGCACCGAAAGGGATTGGGGTATTATACATCCGACGAGGTGTCAACCTTGAAATCTTTATGCACGGTGCTGGACATGAGGCTGGCCGTCGCGCTGGAACAGAGAATGTACCATATATCGTTGGTCTCGGTGCTGCTTGTGAGCTTGCTCGATCATGGGTTGGGACCACGCAAATCAAAGATATTAGGGATCAGTTCTGGCAGTTGCTGCAAGAAGAATTCGGCGAACGTGTTGTCCTCAATGGACATCTCACCAAACGCCTGCCAAATACACTCAACGTTTCTTTCGTCGGGATGTTCGGTGCAGAAATATTATCTCAAATGGAAAATGTAGCAGCAACCACCGGCTCGGCCTGTCACGAAGGAACTGTCGAATTTTCCCCGGTCCTCAAAGCCATGGGAGTTCCAGCAAAAACGGGTATGGGAGCCATTCGTTTCAGTCTAGGCAGAACAACTACGATAACTGAAATCGAATGGATGGTCAATCGATTAAAAAATATCGTCTCCTAATTTTCGAATTGTCATTCCCCCTTAAAATTCAACCTTGATGCTCCGAAGATGTCGCTATTCACCTGCAAAGCGCTTAATTAGGTCTTATCTCTCGTATTGCCATAACCGTTCTTAATATATTAGAATACTCCCAAAGCTAGTAAGGTTTTAATGACATTGACTGTACCAGTTGAGTTTTTGCAAGCATCCCCCTATTTCGCCGACATGAACGTTTCGGAGCTTGATTCAGTTGCCGGACTGTTCTTTGAAAAGAAAATAGACAAAGGCGATACCATAGTATGGGAAGGAAACCCCGGAGAAGCCCTGTATTTTGTTGCCTCTGGGGCAGTCAAATGCTTTAAAACATCTGAGGAAGGTAAAGAACAAATACTGCAAATCGTATTGCCGGGAAACTCTTTTAATGACGTAGCTGTTTTTGATGGTGGTCCCAGTCCAACAAGTGCCGAGGCGATGAGCCTGGTTGGCTTGTACGGAATCACAAAACGAGATATGGAAAAGGTAATTACCGATCACCCATGGTTACTTCACAATATAGTACAGGTGCTATCTGCAAAGGTAAGACATCTTTTGGATTTGGTGGAAGACCTTTCCTTCCGTCATGTTATCAGTAGAATTGCCAGAATACTCTTGGAGTACGCTGATGGTGCAGGCCCCAAACCCAAACTCACGCAACAAGAGATGGCCGCTCTGGCTGGAACTGCACGAGAGGTAGTCGGGCGATCATTGAAAACCATGCAAGAAGACGGCTTGGTCAGGATGGAAAGGAATCGATTGGTTATTTCAAATAAAGATGAGCTAGTTCGGTTGGTCAACTCTCATCCCTGATATGATAATGCGACATAAGTCACAGACCTTGCTAAGGTATCAAGTTAATATGATAAAGGTATGGGAATAGACATGCTGGAAATGCCTTGGGTAGATTTCGAGAAGTGTACGGGATGCGGCACCTGCGTTGCAGCATGTCACTGCGGAGCCATTGTAATCGTTGAAAGTAAGGCCATTATAATTCAGACTTTGAAGTGTGGTTGGTGTACCGTTTGTGAAGCGGTCTGCCCAGAAGGTGCACTTTTATGCGAATTTGAGATAGTTATAGAAAACTAGAAACCAATTATCAATTGGATCATATCTTAAAAGCGACCGAAGAGGTCGCTTTTCTTTCGGCAGAGCATCAATGGGGACACAACCGTCAATTCATTGCATCAAGAACATCCTGGACTTTTTGCACTATCCCGGTCACATCATTAGTGGATACTTCAGAGAACCATATCTTTTGTGGGTATATGATGACATTAGGCCCACGGCCACAGAGCCCAAAACAACCCGATTGAGAGACTCTAACTTCTTTTTTCCATCCTCTGTTGCTGACCTCTTTTTTTAGAGCATCCAGAATAGCGGGACTGTTCCCATCAGCACACGATCTTTTTTCACCATGACGATCATTCGTGCAAACAAAAACATGGCAAATATACGGCGATTCTTTTTGTTCCATATTATTAATCCCCTCATTAAGATATGACTAAGAAACAAATCTTATACATTGATAGCGTACAAATATCAAGGCGTAACATCGGTGAACTGGGCATAGTATGCCGCCTGATCATACATCTCTTGAAGAGAGATATTGTTCTTCTCCAGGTCCCGCATAATCTCGGGAATATACTCCTGAACAATTCCAATATGAAGTCTCATCATCTGGCAATATTGCCTTAATCTTTCACTCGTACCGGTGAGCGCTTGTACCGGGCATCGTCCTCCACAATAAGGATGCACGCCACAGTTATAACAACCCAGCCCGTCTTTGTAATCGATTAACGATCTTAGGCAGGTGTACTCACATGAGGTATGCCTGTATCATCGATGGTGCCAACGGCATACTCAGGAGGCAAATCGGCACAAGAATGAATCTTCCCGCCCATGATATCGAAATTACGCGCTAACTCTACCGCACAAGCGGATGTTTCCCGTTCGTTTCCGGTCAGCAGGTAAAGGATCAATTCATTCAAGTGTATGATCGGCAATATCCTTCCCCCGGCCAGCCATACAACATATACATCCATGATACGCCGAAGGTCCCTCTCATAACGCACAGCAAAATTTTGCAGCGACCTAAACGGGCTTTCCGTTTCTACCCAATGCCAGAAAAAGAGATCCGCACAATCACTGTTGTAAAGAGAAAGAAACTCGGAAAAGCAATCCAAAAGTGACTGCTCTTCACGGATAGTTGACCACATCAATACCTGACCAGTCTGATTTTGACTAAGCTTATGGAGATTCTGTTGAATGCTATCCAGATCAGTTCCCGGCCGAATCGAATTATGCTGCTCCTTGGCACCATCTATGGAAACTGACCAAAGCCATATTTTAGGTATCAACTCGGGATGCTTGTCTATCACATCGCCTAGAAGCTGGCCATTGGTGTAAACCATATATTTAAACTCGCTTGAATTCCCACTGGCAGACAGTATCGACATTATCTCTAGAATTTTTTCTGGAAGAAGAAGCGGTTCACCACCATAAAATGACACTACAATTTCTTTCTCATCGAGCCCCTCTGTGAGATTCAAAATCGCTGTGGCATCTCTCTGGGGATTGGTATCGTTATCCTTCGATAGCCATTCGTTGTCGCTATTACGAAAAGTGATATTCGAATTAACGCAACCGACGCATTTGGCATTGCATCTCCCAGTTACCGAAAGATGTATATAATAAGGTCTGCGCTCTTCAAGCGTATCACTTGCGATCAGCTGAGACGGCATAGATACGGCACTGTTTAGGCGGAGGTCACCAAAAAACGGATGGATGAAATATCGAGCAGATTCCATTAGAGAACCTTGTGTTTTGCTAATATACTACAAAACCATTATTGAACAGTCAACAAGATGAGCAAATTGTACTCCATACAGTATTCTTGTCACTGTGACAAAAATCACATACACTAATATCGATGCAATCTAGAATTAGTCAGAAACAATCCCAGGTTGGAAAAACAGCAACACAGGCGCGGACGCGGTTGAGGTGTGGCTGTAGATTTGAGATAATCAACTAAGGTATGGGTTTCAGACTGCGAGGAGGCACGATGGCTATTGACACCACAAACGGAACTCTCAGTGAGAGAGTAGTTAAGACAAAAGAGGCACTACTAAATGCCACCGCACGGATCGATATAGAACGGGATCAAGCAATGCAGGCAGCTTACGCGGAAACCGGCGGACTACCGATGGTAGTCCAGCAAGGTCGATTTTTCCAGAAACTCTGTGAAGACAAGACCATCTCTATCGATGACAATCCCGTTGTAGGCACTCTTACACAACATGCTTATGGCTCATATCCACTGATGGAGATAGGCCCGCTGTGGATGAAACGAGTTGACG
>JABHWQ010000375.1 GCA_018657655.1 Chloroflexota bacterium
ACCGCCTTCCTCACGTCCCAGTTCGTCCCAGTCGCCAGCCCACGTCACAATCTCACCGGTTTGTTTTGCTTTCTCAATGAAATCCAGGTAATCGTCATCGTCCCAGCTTTTGGGAGCGAGGTTTACACCTTTCATTATTCCTATTGATTGGGGTTGGTTATCTGTTGCTTCCGTCGCCTTTGGCTGATCATCAACCTTCTCATCGTTATCACAAGCCATCAACAGGCTGGTTATAAGAAATAGTAGTAACAACAGGGCCAGCAATTTCTTAATCATAATCGCCTCTACCTTTGTTTCGTCAGCCAGCTATAATGAAAATCCGCCCGTCATCTGGTCCAACTTCGAATGTCTGTGATTGTTCGCCTGTTGTCACATCAGTATGAATAGTATCAAAGTTGACCGTTACGTCTGTATGCGGAGAAGAAACAACCATACCGTTTTCGAATTCGCGCCAGTAGGCATTGTCTTTCTCATAGTAAGCTCCTAGAGGATTGCCCAGGTCGGCATCATATTCCGGGAACCACCATGCCTGACCGTGATCTCGTGGCCCGAAGTCATAGGCGAAGTAGGTATTGTCGTTTAGAAGGCTCAGTGTCAAACCCAACCTCATCTTGTTCATATCCTTGATGCCGGTATCGCCTGTATCAACGGCGTAAATAACAATGTAATCACCATCGGCGGCCTTTAATCCTTCATCAAATGTAGCTTTGAGCTGATCCCCCATGAAGTTTTCCATCAGGTAGCCGTCAAAATACTGGCTGTACTCGTCAATATCGCATAAATTCTTACCCGCATTGAAAATAATCAGTTTGTTTTTTGTATTCAGCTGTTGCACCTTGCTCATGATAGATTTGGTTGCATCCAGCCATTCTTGATTGCTAATTGCATCCGGGCACCACCACTGTTTCTCAACGACCATATCTACAATAATGCCGTCGTGTTGCGGTTGTTCGAGAGTCGTTTTGTAAAACGACGTGATAAGTTCAACCCAATCGGGATTTCGGGGGTCCATCGCATATATTTCTTCCTGGCCCCAAGTGTCAGAAGCCCAACCGAAAGGACATCTGCTCCCATCGGGGTTTCTCAAATACATCTCATCGGTTATCTCATACGTTTTGTCGCTTCCGTAACTGGCAACAGTTGTCAAGAAGTCCATCCAGTCCGGATTATCCCAAATCCAGTTCGCGGAGAGTCCGGCAAGCAGTATGGCGTTGGGGTTTTGTGATTTAATTTTCTCGACCTCGTCAGGCATCACAAATCCCGTCATGATCAGATCGAAAGGTTTTCCGCTGGCAATAATCTCATTCTTCTTGGCTAGCCAGCTGGCGATTTTGGGGTATTCTGCTTTGGAGACGGGAGTGATTGTACTCCCACTACCAGGTGTTTTGGATTCGTTCGGTGTTGACCCATTGCCGGTGTCATTACCCGAACATCCGAGGAGCGCCATTGCGATTAGTATTCCCATCGCCAATAGAACCAGTTTGTTCATGTTGGTACCTCCTACTTTATCAGAACATGAATAAACTGAATGATCAATGGCATTCCAATGACAATGGGCTTTCTGTCTGTAAATATTGTGTGTTGGATACTACTCCCTTGATTGTCTTGGATTATTTCTGTTTGCCCAGATGGGGCTGGTGACCACCCATTGATCAGGAGCACTCTTGATATATTTCTCCACCACTCGAGTAACTTGCTCTACATTCTTTTCCACCGTTCCGTCGCCTTCGGGTAAAAGGTCAATGGCAGGTTCCCAGAATATGTCGTACTTGCCATCTTCTCGAAGTAGGTTAAACGCAGGTACAACAGCGGCGCCGGTTTTCATCGCTATTCGCACTGCACCGTCAGGAATGCTGGTCTCTGCACCAAAGAAATCCATTTTCACACCATCGTTGGTAAAATCTCGGTCACAAGTGATCAATATGGTTTCCCCCCGATGCAGACGGCGTATCATTCCTCTGAGAGAACTCAGTTGAGCCGGCAGACAGCTCAACCCCATACTTTCCCTGAGCCAGATGACGTGTTTGAGCAAAGCCGGGGGCTCGAGAGGTTCGACAAGAATGGTTGTTTTCACTGATTTTGCTGCGAGTATTTGCACAGCTGCATCGAAACTACCGAGGTGTGCTGTCGCTAAAATCACCCCTTTCCCCCTGGCAAGGGCTTCCTCTAGATTGTGAAATCCATGCAACACAGCACGGTTCTCGATGTCGCCGTATTTGGTTCGTGGTAGTTTTATCATCCCAAAGTAATTCCTGACTACACTCCTTATAACGCCTCTTGTTGCCTTTTTGATTGTGGCATCATCCGCATCCGATCCCAAAACATGTTTCATGTTATCCGATACGTTTGCTCCGGTTTTCGGAGATAATAGATAAATCAAATCCGCTACCAAGCGTGAAAAGAAGTAGCCAATCCTGTTGGGGAGGTAGGCTACCGTATATTGTGCGATCTTAAACGCATAGTATGTGAGCATTCAGTATACCTCTCTTGCCCTAAATCATAACGGGAGGAAAGGAAGTCTTCAAGTCCTTGCCCTTTTTAGTCCTCTCTTGTACTATTCTGAACAATATGCCTTTTTGGTGGTGAATGAGCTTGGGAGGAAATCGGATGGCCAAAAAAGGCGCAAATTATGTCCTTTTTGATATATTGCTGACTGTATTATATCTTACTATGATCACCGCACTGGGTTGTGGTGATGGCGATACCGAAACTGCTACAGCTTCTCCCTCGGAGATGGACTTCGACGAAGCTCTCTGGAGCGATCCGCCGGTCGAGTATTGGCCTTATGTGCGCTGGTGGTAGACAGGTGGGGCTTTTGATAGTGAAAAATTAAAGCGCGAGATGCGCATTAACCTTTTGCGTTCACCTACCTACGCTGCTCATCCGCTGGGTGACTGGCCATACTTGCCAGACGACATGTTCCGTCCCCGCATTGACTAGGGTGAGCGAGTGTTCAACTTCTGGTTTAACGCCGGATCAGTAGAAGAGCGAATGGGTGCAATTGCCCGGGAAGCCCAGGTGCAGAATGAAAAGTCTATGGCTCAATGGTTCAGCCCTTCAGGGCAGGGAGTTCGGCCAAAAGCTTTCGTAACTTTATCGAATAACCGGGTTCAAATCACAACTGTTAAGCAAGCGCTTGATGGTCAATGCTGGATTCTCCGCCTATTTGAGCCCACAGGTCAGAAACAGAAAACCCAGCTACGAATAGGGGCAGGTAAACCCATACGTAAGACCATTGCCATGCAACCATTTGAGATCAAAACGCTCAAGATTGATATTGCGCTTGGTACCGTAATCGAGACGAACCTGATGGAAGAACAATCTTGATTATCTTACTGTCTCAGTGAGGTTCACGTCTGAAAAACAGATCGGATATCGAGCGCATTCACACCGAGAAAAGCTAGTTCTACCTTGGCGATCTGCTGGCAAATTTGTAGGTGTGGGGTATTAGCCGAAGAACCGGTCTTTTCGGTTGTCAATAAAGTTTAAATATGCTATAAATAACCTGCTTATTTGTATAAGGGGGTTAAGAACATGAACAGATTGAGAACCACAGGATTATCTGTAATTTTTATGACTATCTTTCTGGTCAGCCTGTTCCCGATGACTTCACTGGCTGAAGATGCAGAGATACCATGCATAAAATGGGTTCTTGTTGATACATCCGTCAATCCAAATAATGAGCTAACGGAGTTTCGTGGTGGGGGATATACCCCTGGTTATTACACGGATGCCCGCTATGATGGGAAGTTTGACCTTTATGATGTGAGTGAGACAAAATTTGGTGTGCATACCAGGCAATGGGACCGAGGACTGGCATGGGATGTCAACATCGACTGTAGTTTTGAGGCTCCGCCACTTGAACTTGTCCCCGGCCAATCTTATAACCTTATAGCAAACTTTACACATCGTGTTACCGAATTTACTGAAGGCCCAAGAGCTTCTCAACAGTTTCATTACTATTCAGACGACCCAGGAATCGGGATTGAATTACCAGAAGGTATGTATGCCGGTAACCAGTTTCTCTATTCACCATGGGATCAAAATTTCACCGGTGAGAATTCCAAAACATGGACTCTGGATGTTGTAGCAAAAGGCGCTCCCTTTTATCCAGGACCAGGAGCTACTTGGACTTTGGTTGCGGGATGGCGAGCTGTTCCCTGTTGCTATGTCGCATGGACTTACGAGGCTCAGGAAATTCCTTGTGGTGCTGCCGAATCGACCGCCTGCAACTGGACAGGTACCTGGGATACAAGCTGGGGAATGATGGATTTGGTTCAAACAGGAAACCAGGTCACCGGAACTTACGGGCATCAAGACGGCAGAATCACCGGTACTGCTAGCGGTAGTGTCTTAACAGGAACCTGGTCTGAAGCTCCATCCCACAGCCCGCCTAACGATGCCGGAGACTTCGAGTTCACCATGTCGTCCGACTGTAACTCATTCACGGGGCGGTGGCGATACGACTCCACAGGTGGCTGGGATAACTGGACTGGAACCAGGATTGGATCTCCAGTATCAACACCCACGCCCGGCTCAAATGGTGCCGGGATTCCTAACGTTACTACTAACTCACCAGAGGCCGATTGCATTGTCCTGATCGGAGATATCGATAATCTTGGATTTGGATGGCCGCCAGGTTTTGATGTGTTCTCTGGTAACTCAACCCCGGTACATCCCTATCCGTGGGATATAGATCCAACAGATGCCCCTGGCACTGATCGGATAATGCTTGGGACCAGCAACGATGGTCGAGTGCAGGATGGTTATTCCAGAACTTCAAGGCCGGATAATCTACCCCAGATTATCAGTACCAGCTTCAATTGCCCCGGCGTGAGCATAAATTCGGCCATCATCCAGATGTTTGTAGATGATTTCCAGGTTCCGGTATGGGGATCACAATTCCAGGTAGAACTCAACGGAACTAGAGCCCCGTTCATCGAAAGTGCTATTAATGCCCTTAGCCAGACCGGTCCGATCGGGAAACTGATATCCCTTCAGGTACCTTCAGAGTATCTATATCTGTTTTCCAGTGGAAATCTTTCCATCTATATCGACGACCCAACTACTGGCACTGGAGATGGTTATGCTGTTGACTTTGTCCGGTTGCTCATTAACCCCGATCTTTCAACTTCATCCTATACTGGTATGATTACCGGCACGGTTAAGGATGCACAGACCGGACAACCTCTAAGGAATGCGAAGGTATCAGCAGGTGGCACTGCTGATACGCAGACCAATTCCAGTGGTGCGTATACTTTGTCTCGAGTCCCTGCGGGATTAGTAGTTGTATCAGCATCTCTACCTGGTTATATTAATGGATCAACTACGGCGGATCTTGTTGCCGGTGGTAATGCTACCGCAAATATATCGCTTGAACCTTTACCGACAGGAACCGGTGATACTGATGGCGATGGAGTGCCTGACAATCAGGACCAATGCCCGAATACTCCTTCAGGTGATACGGTTGGAAGTAATGGTTGCCCCACCTCTGGTACTGATACTGATTCGGATAATGACGGAATTCCTGATAGTTCAGATCAATGTCCCAATACACCTG
>JABHWQ010000288.1 GCA_018657655.1 Chloroflexota bacterium
AAATCATCCGAATTGAAGGCGAGAATACCACTCAAGGCTCCACCGCCGATCCCGATCCCTCTTCCAGCAAGCTCCAGTTGATCGGGAGTAACCCGGAATACCGCACGCTTTGCAGGTTTTTGGATATCTTGACGACGGGTTTGGAGGATATACAAATCATCAGCGTTTTCGCCCTCAAAAGTAAATTCTATTTCCTGAGGGCCGAGATGTTGATCTTCTACCAGCTGTGTTGATATCTCAAGTAGTTTGTCAAATATCTCAGGGAAGGCTGTTTCCAGTGAACTGCCGGATTCATAATGGTATTTTTGGCAGTGGTATTCTGTGACTGGCAACGTATGGAGCCACCCGGTGACGATATCTTCCCCTTGGCCGCATTGCGCGTAATCGCCGTAAATATTGATACCCGGCTTGTTTTCATAAGGATCGTGAGTAAACAGTACCCCTGTACCGGAGTTGGTGCTAAAATTCCCGAGCACCATTTTTTGAATAATCACTGCAGTTCCCCATTCGTCTGCAATTTGCAGGTGTTGACGGTAAACTATGGCTCGCTCTGATGACCATGAATCTAGGACATCGAGAACTGCCCGCCGGAGTTGCTTGTATGGTTCATCATGAATGCGAATATCGTGTTCTTGTAACACCTTTTTGTATTTCTGGGCGATTTCTTTCATCTGATCCGAGGTGAAATCTATGTTTCTCATTACATTGTATTTCGATTCGAAGTTCGCATTGATAGTGTCGAACTCCTCTCGACTAATACCATGGGTCGTTCCCCAGCTTTGCAAGAAACGACGATAGCAATCCCAGGCAGTTCGTCCGAAACCTGGTTGTCGAGCCAATCCTTCTGCCACTTCATCATTCATTCCCACGTTTAAGAACGTGCTCATTGCTCCAGGCATAGATACAGCGGTTCCAGCCCGAACAGAAAGGAGCAGCGGATTTTCCGGATTACCGAACTGCTTTCCGGTAGCTTGTTCCAGTTTTGCCATATTATTCCGGATGAGCTTGTCAATCTCCCGATTGATCTGGGGGTGCTTTATTATTGCTTCCTTGTGACGGAACAACTCTGTAGTCAGGACGAAACCTTCAGGTACCGGGAGTCCGGAGTTATTCATTTGCTTAAGAAAGAAGGCTTTGGCCCCTAGGAATATCTGGTTATCCATACTGGGGGTGCTTTCGGATAATGAGCTGATAATGATACTAGGATCGTAAGTCATGATGTCATGAATGAGATCACCGGGAAAATGATCTGCAGTACTGCGCAATGCAGCAATAATACCGGAAAGGAAGTTGTCAAGAGTCTGAATAAGAAATGCAGAGGAGAGTATATCTCTGTAGAACTCTTCGGATCGTTTGTGTAGTTCTTGTCGTATTTGTCCTTCGGAAAAGCCGCGTGCATCTTCAATTAACTGCGGGACTACTACTCTCAAGGGTTGGTCATAGGGTTTCAGGAAGTACTCATCAATAATCTCTTTCACATTCTGTTCGAGGAATTCAAAGATGTTAACATATTGATCGAGCGAGCAGCTGGCAGACGTGAAACTGGATTCCAGCATCCGCAAGTTTGATTTGAATCCTGAATGAGAAATCCCATCCAGTTCCAGACCTTCCTGAAACAAAAACAAGATATTGCAAATCTGGCGTAGTGTACTTGTGGTGATGTAATCCCGTTGCATATCTTCGATGATTTGATCTATAAGCCGAGATGCCACTCTCTCCAAACGAAATGTAAGTCCAAGTGCTTCAAATTTTGGCTCGCGATATTCCCCGTACATCGATGGAATCCCCGCAGCGACATGACGTTTGTAGTAAATAGTCTCGGACGCTTCACTATTTTCAGGATTAATGATTACGTCTTTCAGATTACCCATCAGATGGTAAACACGTTTCAGTGCGGCTTCCTTATCATCACTTACCAGAAGTTTGGCTAGTTCTTCAACATCTTCGTCACTAAAGAAGCGATGCCTTCTCAATGTGGCTACGATATCGCTTGTTTCGAATGAATATTTTTCTCTTAGGAGCGCATATATTCTAACCAGAAATTCTACCCGTTGTTTATCTCTTTCTTCGTATGGTGAAATACGTGAAAGGCGACTCCGTAATTCATCAAAGCTCAAATCCAATACCTGTTCGGGGGTGCGGTTGCACTGTTGGCATAGTTGTTGTACTATTTCGTGGACAGGGGTGAACCATTCCCCCTCTCCATTGATGGATCGCAGGACATCGTCGGGTACCAGTTCACTCAATGGATTTATATTGCCGTCGAACCAGAATCGGATAACTCGGCGGGTTAGTTCCATATGGGTGCTGTTACTTTCCGTATGGGTTTGTTTGCGCAGAAAATGTATCAACCTGTCACGTCGATGGGCTTGCTCGTCTACTGCAGTGGTCACATCCCGCAATTCACCTTCAGCGCCGATTTCACTGAAATAGACAGGGAAGATACGTGCCAGTTCTTTGACTTGTTTGTACACTGGGGCTATGTTTGAATTAAGCAGTTTAGTGACATCGCGCTGGAACAGGTCTGTATCGGCTGTGAAGATGCTCCCCAACCTCAGATTCACAATAAGAGCGGACAATAGGTCATTCATCATGGGCGGAGCATGCCCGATCAACTCCATCCAGACGCGAATGTTTTTAACATGATTAATATCTGCTTGCACTTGCCAATCGGGGGTTATTGATATCTCTCCGGGAGTGATGAAACCAAAGTGGACAAGCTCATCTTGGAGCATGTCGACAATCTTCTGATCGTGAGTATCAATAACCTCTTTTCCTAGTGTCAGCAAGCAATCGAGTACTGTGGCTGTGTGCTCAGTTTTCAACTCTTCAAACAGATTCAACAGGTTTCCTGCGAACGCTACTATCTGGTCTATATCGAGTTCGTTGTGCACGTTTCCAAGTAATCGATTAATATCCCATAGCAGACTGTCTTTCAGAAGGTTCATACCAGGTAATTTCAGGAGGTACACAATGAAGTAGATTCTTTCTAAAGCAGTATCAAGCTGATTGGAAGTCTGATGGAAATAATTGGCGATTCCATCGAAGGATGGGATATCGGTTAGGTGTTGCCATTCCTCTGCATGGGTGATTTGGGCCCGGGTTTCTCGGAAAAACGGTTCTCCAACAAGAGAAACGGTCTGAGTGTAGTCACGTCCGAAGAGGTCCATTTTTTCTTCGAACCAATCTTCGACATGTGAAGTTGATTCCCAGGAATCCAAAGACTTAGATAGAACGGTTTTAGTTAGCTCAAACACTTGTTGAGAAAACTCGGGTAGTTGGGCCGTATTTGCCAGATATCGCTTAAAATATCGAGAGTTATGGATTACGTTCAGTTCCCTGGTTGCCAGACTCTCTTGTAGAACGTCGAGGCATTGATGAATAACTGAATTCCTGACCGTCTCTTCTACAGACAATTTGTCGGTAAATTCCAGCAATGTCTCTATAATGGCTTCGCTGAGTTCATCGCTCAGGTCTGATTTGAGAAGATTACGTGAAATATCAATCAAAATCGAGAAAGCCTCATCGGCACTATCAAGTGAGTTATAAAACCAGAAATCGCGGAGTACGATTTCTCGCCAGCGTTCGATCACAAATCGACGGTTGGAATAAGGGTGATGGTATTCCAACATGAAATCGCGGGTCTTCTGATGAACACCCCAGTG
>JABHWQ010000377.1 GCA_018657655.1 Chloroflexota bacterium
AGGCAGTGCGCCCCAGCCTCTTTTACGGCTTTCGCTGTTGCGAGCAATTGTTCGCGGTTTTCCACCGCACAAGGTCCAGCAATAACCATGAAACGCTTACCACCCACCGGTACACCATCTATCTTGACCACCGTATCATCAGGATGCACATCACGGCTCACCAACTTGTATGGCGTCAAAATCGGGGTGATACGTTCAACTAGCGGGTGACTTTCAAGGTGAAGACCGCCCAGCACACGCTCATCACCGATAGCGCCGATAACCGTTCGTTCGGTACCGGGCATGTAAAGCGGTTTTAATCCTACGGAATCGATTCGCTCGATGATCTCGTCAGCGTCTTCTTTGGTAGCGGATGGTTTTAAAATGATGATCATGCACGAACTCGCAGATTAGAGTATATCCATCAGTTCTACTTCAAAGATCAGCGTAGAATTGGGAGGCACAATTTCAATATCCTGATCTCCCAGACCCAGTTCAGGTGGAACCACCAACTGCCGCTTACCACCTACTTTCATTGAGCCAACACCTTCATCCAGTCCACTTATCATCCGTCCCATACCATACGAAAACGTTGTGGGTAACCCACCATCAATGGTACTATCAAACTTTGTTCCGTCTGTAAGCCACCCCGTGAAATGGACAACCACAAGCTGGCCCACTTCCGGAGAATCCCCCTCACCAGTTACAATATCGAAATATTTCAAACCACTCTCTATTGTGGTGTAGTCTCCTTCATCCACTATGGTTTGATCGGCAGCCTCCGGCACAGGTATTACCACTATTAGTTCCACTTCGAAGATCAAAGCGGTATTTGGCGGTACAACATCTGTGCCTTGTTCTCCAAAAGCAAGCTCCGATGGCACAACCAATTGCCGTTTGCCACCAACATTCATCGTTAAGACGCCTTCATCCAGCCCTTCCAGCATCTGCCCCACACCTATCGGGAACGGGAAAGGTTGTCCTATCTCCAGCGTGCTTTCAACTCTTGCACCATCCTCACGCCACATCGTGAAATCGATTATTGCTGTTTGTCCTGCTTCCGGCTGATCCCCATCACCCACTTCAAAATCATAGTATTTTAATCCGCTATCGCTTACGTTATAATCATTCTCTGCCACATCTACAGGAGGATCGGGCCGTTCAATCGATAACAATTCCAACTCAAAGATCAACGTGGAATTCGGGGGTATCGACTCCTTATCCTGAGCCCCATAACCAATATCCGGAGGGATGATCAATTTAGCCTTGCCTCCCTCCTTCATCATGGCTACACCTTCATCAAATCCCGCTATCATCTTCCCCATACCGCTAGCAAACTCAAGCGGTTCGCCTGTATCTAAAGATGTATCAAACTGTGTCCCATCCTCCAGTGTACCCGTGTAGTGAACTTTCACAATATCTCCAGGCTGCACTGCGAGGCCATCCCCTGCCACAATTTCAATATATCGCAGGCCACTATCAGTGGTTATACCCTCATCAGTATCCGGCACTATGCCGTCCGACGGAGTGTCATCATCCCCTCCCCCACAAGCCACCATACCACTCACCAGAAGAACAGTTACAAAAACTCCTATAAGCGCTATCAGTTTAGATTTCACATCGATCTCCTTAGAGCCTATATCCCATGTAGCAGTCACATTGAAAAATCGTCTTAATCTCAACGCAAGTGATTTCATCCTGCTTAATGTTAAATTATATCAACAGTTAGTCTGTTGGATTAAGCATCATACCTAGACTACAAGATACGTACTCAGAGAGTCAAGGAAAACGCCTTTCACTCAAACCCTTATTCACTTAACCTGAAAGGAGGGTATTTATCGGTTACGCGCAAAAAGGCACAGGCGCCCACTCTGAGAGACCACCGTTCAACTCCAACTACAAAGTCGAATATTTCTTTCGGGTATCTACCGGTGAATAAGATCGCAAACCAAGCAATGATTATCAACACCATCGATACTATACCCAAGAATATCAGCACAAAGTAGTGGGGAATCGCCAGCAGCCATTTCACTAGAGGAAGCCATCGGTTAAGGTCTTCTTTTGCATCCGGATAAACGATATCCAGGTGAACCGATTGCTCTTCATCTGTCGAGGGATACTCGTCTCTTAATAGCGCAGAGTAGGCAAATACCCTGGTGCTGAACCGGGCCTGGGCCAGGTTCCAGTCGTACCACCACCGGGGGTATTTCTGGCGAAAAAGGATCAGCAGCAGCAATGGCAGAAGAACAAATCCGGCACCACTATATTCGAATTGCCAGTCATGGCCCTCCATATTGTATCCGGAACCCAGCAAAGACAGAACGATAGCGATGGGAATCAACATAAACATTCTTAAGAAAGTTGTCGACCGGTTCAAATCTCTATCAGGATAATCTATGGCCAAACTCAGGGGATATGACATTTCAGATTTTTTCATACCGCTGCCTCCCTTATTAATGGCTCACTCATAATAGGCAGGGTCAGCACACTTGTCAAGGTAGAAAATCAAATTTGAGGAAATAGCGGGAAGGTACAGGAATACATACAGAATCCGGCTATCGTATTGCGAAATACCAGATACATCCACCGATAGCTTGAACAACGATGATCATCAAATAAACACGCATGAAGACGGGCTTCTTGATCTTGTGCCATGCGAGAAGCATACCGACCAATCCTCCGACGCTCCCTCCTGCGAGGGCTATTCCGCAAAGGACGTCTTCAGGAATTCGTCGCCATTTGTAAATTGCAAGGAGTTTATCAAAAACAAAGAAAAAGAAGGCTATTGAGTTGACCATTATTAGCCATGTTTCAAGATAACTAAAGGTGTACTTTTCATGCAGCAGAAATGTTCCGGTTGCTGCCAGAAATACCGCTGCGGTAGTGTAGAATTTGACTGGAGAAAGAGGTTTTTTGTATCTTCTGCGTGCCATGTTTTCTATTTTCCTGAATATGCTATATGAACAATATTACCATGATCATCATACTTTATTTAGTGGCAACTCCCTTGAACCAAGTGTAAAAGAACGTACCTTCAGGATCGATGGCCACGTTCTCCAAATCGATGATTCCCCTCTCCCAGCTATCCTGATCTACCAGCCCTAATTCAAGCGATTGTTCCCTGGCCGTCTGGGTCATGGGAACAATGATTCTATTCACAACACCGTCTAACAGTTCTGGGGTACTGGAATCAGCGTAAACCCATTTTGGCGATACATCCTGCACATGAAAGCCAGCCTTATCTAACAGCGGGTAAACTCGCCGCCCGATCAAAGGATCATGGCCCAAATGCTGCTGTGCCATGATCATACAATCCCATACTTTCAGGGAATCCGGGGGTTCCGGATGCCAGAAGCAAGAACCGTGATCACCCTCGATTGCAGTTATGGTGCCACCCGGCTTCAGAACCCTTTTCAGTTCGGCTAATGCTACCAAAGGTTCGGAGAGGTGTTCCAGCACAAAGCAGACAAAAACATGATCAAAACTCTCATCATC
>JABHWQ010000379.1 GCA_018657655.1 Chloroflexota bacterium
GGCCCCGAACAGCTTAGGGAAAGCCGACTATCCAATCATTTTGACGACTGGTGCACGTACGTTGGGATATCTTCATTCGCAGATGCGTGATATTCCAACACTGCGCCGGATGAATCCGGAGCCATTTGCCGAGATACACATGGATACTGCCGAGGAATATGGAATCGACGATGGAGATGTAATTAAGGTCGAGACCGAAACCGGGAGTATTGAGATTGGGACGAGAATTACGGATAATATTATGTCGGGAATTATCAGCATACCACACGGGTGGGGCGAAGCGAACGTCAACATCTTGACTCCCGAGCATCCCGGCGACCCGATTAGCGGCGCGCCAATCCTCAAGTGTTTAAATTGCAGGATCACAAAGGTTGAAAATACCATCCCCAGTATTGGATCAGTGGGCAATAAGCCGGATCATTGCGGGAATGCTGAGGTAACGTCTAATCGTAGCTGAGTATTTGTTGGGCAACCGAGGCATCGGTTATCAGAATATCGTAACATCGAATATTGGGGGAAAGGGAGGCGATTGTTGCCTCCACTGCATCATTTCCGGCAGATACCGCTATCACATGCTTTCCGGGTGACTTGGACATCTGTTTTAGGTGTTCCAGAGAAATGGTGATGATATCATTCAGACCCCGGAATTCCTCGATAAGAACGTGTTCCGAATCAAAGGCCTGGAAATTTATCTGACCCTGGGAAATCCGCTTCAAATTCCCAGTATCGGTGTTGTAGTAGTGTAGTATAGCCTCAGCGCGTTTATCGATGTACTTGAAAGTGCCGATCTCGACAAGAAAAGTATCGGCATCCAACGCCTCCAGGAATAGATCCTTAATACCGTTTTGCTCCAGAATATCCAGTTTTTCGTGCTCTTCCAGTTCCTGTTTCTCTACCGGAGATACTTGGAAGTTGAACGCCTGCACATCACCACCGTATTTGGCTCGCATCGCCGCCACCAACGCATTGGGGAAGAACTCCACCACTTTGGCGGCGTTGTCTTTCAAACCCAGCTCCATCACTGCCATTGGATAGAGCCTGATATCACGAAACCGCCGAGGGGTTAAGTTGTCGACCATCTGCGTCAGCGTTGTCCCCGAGGCAACGGCGATTTTCGATCCTTCTTTTACCAGCCACTCAAAGTATCGCGAGGCCGCAATCCCAACACTCCTTCTGGCATCGCGCCCCTTGTCGCCCATGCTGGGGATCACAACTGCATCAAATAACTCAAATCGGTCACGAAGGGCGGCTTCGAGTTCCGGACTACGAGGAGGGGTGACTTCCACGTTTATCTTCATCATCCCCTCTTTGACGGCCCGTTCCAAAAGGCGAGATACCTTGGCTTCCGACATACCCAGAGAAATAGCAATTTCTTTTTGGGTTACGTCCGGTTTCGTATAACGGTCCCAAACACATCGCCACAAGTCCAGTTGATCAGTTAATTGCCCGATTCTTCTTGCCATTATTCCCTACAAAACTCTAACAGGATATTTAATTTTGGATTATAACCCATTTCCGGTGATAATGCAATTAATTTCATGTTAATGAAATACATTGACAGGTCATAGCATTTCTGCTAGCCTTTAGTTGTATGGCTATTGGCCATAAGCTATTTTATTTGGACTTTGAGATTGATTCGATATTTCGAATATGATTCATACAATTACTGGTCATATCGACAACATTTTGTCGATGTTGCGCCAACAAGCGTTTCAGGGGGTAAACATTGAGGTATGCAGAGCAAGGGTTTAATTTGGAAATTGATCTGTCCCGAGGGAACATCGAGAAGGTCGCAACGGACCCAAGGGATACCGAGGCTTATCTTGGAGGGCTAGGTACTAACGCCAAGATACTATGGGATAGGGTCCCTCCTGAAATTGAACCCTTTTCTCCTGACAATCTACTAATATTTAGCGCTGGTCTTTTAGTCGGCACCGCTGCTCCCAGTGCCAATCGCACCATAGTTTCAACCATTTCTCCTCAGACTAATCTAATGGCATTTTCAATGGCAGGCGGATTTTTCGCAGCGGAACTGAAGCATTCCGGTTATGATAAGGTAATCCTTCGCGGCAAGTCCCCTGATTGGGTCTATTTGTGGATACACAATGGCAAGGTAGAGCTGCGTGATGCCAGCCATCTTCAGGGTAAAGGGTGTTATGAAACTGCGGAACTTATTAAACAGGAGTTGAAGGACCCGAAAGCCCAGGTAGCTTCTATTGGTTTGGCTGGTGAAAACAGAGTCTATTTTGCCTCCATCGAGGTCGAGAAGTCCAGTTGCAGTCGACTAGGCGTTGGTGCCATCATGGGTGACAAAAGGATAAAGGCTGTAGCTGTTCGTGGAACCAAGGACGTCAATGTTGCCAAGCCGGCTGAATACTTTGAGCTTTGCACCACAATGCTGGAATCTATGCGACACCGGTTAGACAATCCACTTCCAGGGTTTGATGCCATGTTGGCTACACTTGGGCCTCAAGCGCTCTCGCACAGTGATGATGGGTTCCATATCGATAATTTTGCCTGGGGAAATGCCCGCGAACGGAAAAAAGGTCATTGGACCAAGGAATACGGAGAGAAGTGGGAGTCGGACCAGTTACAATCGATGGAGCGGCATATAAGTTGCTATAATTGTCCGGTGAAGTGCGGGGGAATAATCAAACACCCAACACTTGGTAGATTCCCAATGAAGTGCTACTCGAAACTCACCTATCCGATGGCCGCATATGCAGACTTGGATTTTGGCTTTAGAATGATTGGGATTGCTCAGGAGCATGGGGTTGACGGATACACAGCGCCGCAAGTTATGGCTTTCGCCGTTGAACTTTACGAAGATGGCATTTTAACCGACGAGGACATGCCGGGATTCCCGTCTGATAACGAGGAGAGGCACTTCTGGTTAATGGAGAAAATTGTCCGGCGAGAAGGTATTGGAGAGGTTCTGGCCGATGGAGTCTATTGGGCGGCCCGTCGGATTGGCAAAGGGGCAGAAGTCTACGATCATAATACGATTAAGAAAAATGAGCAGATGTTTATCAAGCTGGGAACGCTGAATCCCATGTATTACCTTCTGTATGCTACTGGCGAGAAGCTAACGATCACCCAAATTGAAGGAGGGGTTCCCCAAGCGCCACTCGCCCCAGAAGATAGAAAGGCATATGTAAAGGATTGGGTGCAAATTCCAACAGGAAAAGAGGAAAGGTTTAAGCAATTTGTTTTGGAGTGGGGAGATGAGGGTAAAAAAGCTCCATTTTGGCCGGACACTGACTTGTTAAATGAACTTGTTGAGTGGCAGGAGGCGATGCACTACATTGATGACGCCACCGGGGTCTGTGCTGGTGTGTCATCATTCATGCCGAAGCCTCCCTATCATATTCACAATTATCCACTTATGCTTTCGGCAGCGACCGGTATTGATTTCGATGAAGATAAACTATGGAAATTAGCCGCCAGAAACCGAAACTTGGTCAGGGCCATCAATATCAGAAGAGGTCTAAAGAAAGAGGACGAACATCCTCCGGACGACCATTGGAAGAAAAGGTTCCCCGAGTTTGAAGCTGAGCTCTTAGACAATTATTACAAATTCAAGCGGTGGAATGATCAGGGGGTTCCCACCAGAGAGTATTTGCATGAATTGGATTTGGATTATGTTGGCGAAGACTTGGAACAGAGAGGGTTTCTGAAAAGTGTAGAAGAGGCGGAAGCCTAAAACGAGTAGGGATTTTGAGAATGAAAAAAGTCAAAACCATAAAGATAGATGTTGACCTATGTAATGGTTGCCGCGCATGTGAGGTAGCCTGCTCAGCCTTTCATGCTGAACCAAAATATAGCAGCACTAATCCGGAGAAATCGAATATTCGGGTGCTTTTTGATGTAAAGAGAAATCTTTATATTCCGGTAATGGCCGGTGAGTATACGGACGCCGAATGTATGGGCAGAGACCAGTATATAATAGATGGAACGGAATATGACGAGTGTACCTTCTGCAGGGCTTCCTGCCCGGCCAGAGATGTTTTCAAAGACCCTGATTCCGGTCTGCCCCTGAAATGTGATATGTGTGAAGAGGAACCGCCGCTGGAAGAGCCCCTTTGTGTGAAGTGGTGCATAACTGATGCCCTCACTTATGTAGAGCGGGAAGAGGAAGAAGAGGAAGAAGAAAAACTGGATGATGTAGAGATAGGGTTGGAAGCGCTGGCAAACAAACATGGAATGAAGAAGATTACGGATACCCTCGCTCGACTATCGATGTCCAAGAAGGGCGAATACGTTTAGGTGAAAGAGTAGGATTGAACGATGGAGATTGTAGCACCCTTCACAGATGCAATTGATGCCATAAAAGAGGTGGGTGGAGAACAGTTCAAGTTCTGCTATCAATGCGGACTGTGCGATACTGTTTGCCCGTGGAACAAGGTTACAACTTTTAGTATGCGCAAGCTGGTCCGAGAGGCTACCTTTGGTTTGACCGAGATAGAAGGCGAGGATATATGGCGCTGTACTACCTGCGGAAAATGTCCCCAGCGGTGTCCCAGAGATGTAAAACAAATAGAATCCGGGGTAGCATTGCGCAGGCTTGCCACGCAATACGGGGTTTTCCATACCACGGCACGTCCTCTGCGCAGCGTAAGCGGAAGCCTCGTTGGCGCTGGCAACCCCATGGGTGAAGAACGCAGCAAGAGAGCAGACTGGGCAAAGGATCTTTCCGTCAAGACATTCACCGAGGAGACGGAGTTTCTCTATTTCCCCGGCTGCTATCTCAGCTATGACGCAAGGTTGAAAAAAGTAGCCGCTGCTACTGTGAACATACTGAATAGTGCAGAAGTGGATTTCGGGATACTGGGTACCGAGGAGAATTGCTGCGGAGAAAGCATTCGCAAGACGGGTGATGAGCAAGTGTTCAAACGACTGGTCAAGGAAAATATTAAAACCTTTATCGAAAATGGGGTACATAAAATCCTGGTTTCTTCACCACATTGCTATCACACCTTTAAAAACGAGTATCCGGAATTTAATGTGAACTTTGAGGTCATTCACATGTCCCAGTTCTTGCTTCAGCTCATCAAGGAAGGCCGGATTACGCCCAAAAAGGAATTCCTGAAGAAAGTAACATACCATGATCCCTGCTACCTGGGTCGGCATAATAACATCTTTGAAGAGCCCAGGGAGGTTCTGGGAAGTGTTCCCGGTTTGGAATTCGTGGAGATGGCTGAATCGCGTAAGGACAGTCTCTGTTGTGGTGGTGGAGGCGGTAGGATATGGATGGACACGCCAATGGAAGAGAGATTCTCCAATCTCAGACTTCAACAGGCTATTGATGTCGGGGCCGAAGTGCTGGTCACTTGCTGCCCCTATTGCATCATCAATTTTGAAGACAGCAGGCTAACAATGGAGGGTTGCGAAGCCCTCCAGATTAAAGACATCACTGAGATCATCCAGGAAGTCATCTAGGGAACAAAGAAACTGAACATGCAAGAAACGATTGGCGTATCGGATATGGAAGGTCTCGCAGAGAATATAGTTTGCGATCGCTTTTCGGACGAGAGATGGGTGAACACCTCGACTCATGTGCCTGTCGAGAAAGCAATCTCAATTTTCGTGAATCGCCAGGCGCTGGTCACCATCCTGTGTACCCCAAACAAGCTGAACTTCCTTGTCATTGGCTATCTTTATGCTGAGGGAATCATCTCGGGGATCAGCGATGTGGCCAGTATGCGGGTATGTGACGAAGAATCGGAGGTAGATGTAAGGCTGAACAATGCCGAATTTGAATTGCCTCAAGTTCGCACCATCACCTCCGGCTGTACTGGTGGTGTAGCTTTTATAACTGAGGGAGAAA